>CBDUBH010000003.1:0-71047 GCA_965365345.1 uncultured Melioribacteraceae bacterium | reverse complement strand
CATTCCGTAAGGTTTGTATGCAATGTAATATTTTAAGTCAATTTTCATTTTTTCTCAAAATTCAATAAGTCTAATTTAACAAATAAATGATTTTATATTATATATAGTTTAATTATCTTTACTTTTTGAAAATCATTTAATGGGAGATTTAAAATATGTCCCGGAGAGATCAAAAAAAGTATTTTGAAGTTCTGAAAAGATACGAAAGAAAATTCGATTCGAAAGAATCAGAAATGTACAAAATGTTTTTAAAGCGGCACAAAGATGATGAAGATCTTGATAAACTTTCTATGGATAAATTAAAAGATCTTTACGAAAAATATTATGTTAACCGCGAGCGTAAGAATTTTGATGATGTTTTCAAAAAGAATGATGATACGGAAAATTCCGATCAAGAAACAAATTTGCAATAAAAAAAGTATAACAATTTAAATTTTGTTTGAGGGATTAATGAATTATAAACTGCTTAACCGGATGACGGCAGGTATCGTATTTTTTATTTCATTTATACAATTTATTTTAACTGTACAACCGTCGGTTTCGTTTTGGGATACAGGTGAATTTATTGCCGCTGGATATTCGCTTCAAGTGCCGCATCCTCCCGGAGCGCCGTTGTTTTTGCTAATCGGCAGAATTTTTTCAATGCTTCCATTAGGCTTGAACACGGCTTTGCAGGTAAATTTAATTTCCGTAATTTCAAGCGCGCTTTCAGTTTTGCTGCTTTATTTGGTAGCCGTCAAACTTATCGAAAATTACAGAGGAAAAACTCCTCAAACAATGTTTGAAGCAATAATTACTTTTTTGGCTGCTGCAATTGGAGCGCTTTCATTTTCATTCAGCGATACTTTTTGGTTTAACGGTGTTGAAGCCGAAGTTTACGCAGCAAGTACATTTTTATTTGCGCTTGTAGTTTGGCTGATGATGATTTGGAATGAAAAAGCAGATGAAATTGATAACGAAAAATATGTGATTATGATCGCGTATGTAATCGGACTTTCAATCGGCGTTCATTTAATGAGTGTGCTTGCAATTGTTCCGGTTGTAATGACGATCCTTTTCAGAAAATATGTCGTTGATGAAGAAGTAAGCAGAAAATCAGCTTTAATATTTTTAGGTCATGCGGCATTGTTGCTTGTTGTTGCACTTTTTATGTGGGGAAAGGAAACCGGTTCAACTCCGCCAACCCCGGAAGTATATAAAGAGTTCGATAGAACTTTTGTAGTTACAATGGGCGTTTTGAGTGTTATTATAATGGGAATTTTTTATAAAGTTATTTTTAACAGAAGTTCGTTTTATATCCCGATAATTATTGGTGGAATTGCACTTTTTGTTACTTATCCCGGAGTTGTAAAATTAGTCCCCGGATTAATTGTATTCATCGGTCACAATGATGTTGCAATTGCTATCGTTGTTTTAATTGCATTGCTTAGTGTATTCGGATTTGCAATGTATTGGAGCGCAAAAAATAATCAGCCGACTCTTAATTTGATTTTTACTTCAATGCTTTTTGTTATTCTTGGGTTTACCACTTACGCAATGGTAATTATCAGAGCAAATCAGCAGCCGCCAATGAACGAAAATGATCCCGATACTTTTACTGAATTAGTTTCATATTTGAACAGAGAGCAGTACGGAGATTTTCCTCAATTTAAAAGAAGATTTACAAATGAACCGCACCAGCAAGGTGTTTTTCAAAATTATAATAGTGATCTTGATTTCTTTTGGAATTACCAAATGGATCACATGTTCAATAGATATTTATTCTGGAATTACATCGGAAGAGAAGGCTGGAATCAGGATCAGGGTGTAGATCCTAAACAATTGTTTGCGATCCCGTTTTTACTTGGATTGTTTGGATTGTTCCATCATTACAGGCGCGATTGGAAAATGGCTTCGGTGTTTTTGGTGATGTTTATTTTTATGGGATATTTAACTGCATTCTACCAAAATCAGCAACAGCCGCAGCCGCGCGAAAGAGATTATTTTTATGTCGGCGCCTATTTCGTTTTTTCAATCTGGATTGCGCTTGGCGTTAAAGGATTAGTTGAATTAATTTTTGAATCTATTCAAAATATTTCAACAGCAAAAATTATTTCGTATGCGATTATATTGATCTCGATAATTTTTGTGCCCGTAAATATGGCTCGCACAAATTGGTTTACTCATGATAGATCCAAAAATTGGGTGCCATGGGATTATTCATACAATCTTTTACAAAGTGCTGCGCCTAACGCAATTTTGTTCACCAACGGCGATAATGATACTTTCCCGCTATGGTATTTGCAGGATGTTGAAGGTGTAAGAAGAGATATAAGAGTTGTAAATTTAAGTTTGCTGAATACAGATTGGTACATCAAACAATTAAAAAATACTGAACCTTACGGCGCAAAAAAAGTTTCTATAAGTTTTACCGATGAACAAATTGAAAGATTAGGTCCGGCTCAATGGCAGACAAAAAAATTAAGACTTCCTGTTTCGCAAAATGTGATTGAAGATTTCAGAAAGCAAGGAATTGACAAATACGGAATGCTTGATTCAAATGTTGTAAATAACGGCTATTTGGAATTTACAATGGAAGGTCCGCTTAGATTCGGTGAAGTTCGTGCAGTTAGAGTTCAGGATATTATGATAAAAGATATTGTTGAACAAAATAAATGGCAAAGACCAATTTATTTTGCAGTTACAACTCCTGAAGATAGTCAGATCGGATTGAACGATTACACAATAATGGAAGGCATTGCGCAAAGATTGGTTCCATTCAAAAGAAAAGCGAACGAAGAATTTGTTAATGCCGAAGTTATGAGAAAGCAGCTTCTTGAAGAAAATCCGGATTTCAGTAAAACATATCAACCAGGATTTAAATTCAGAGGATTGAATGATAGAAATATTTTCTTTGATGAATCCCATCAAAGATTAAGTCAAAATTACCGTACGGCATTCTTACGTTTGGCACTTCATTATCTTTACAATGAAAAAAATAATGAAATGACATTGAAAATTCTTGATGAAATGGAAAGAAAAATTCCTTCGGAAGTATTTGAAATGCCATTTAGCTTAATGTTCAATTTGAGCAGTATTTACAATACTGTCGGCGGAACAAAACAGTATCAGCAACTTGCTAAGAAGTTGGAAAAGACCGCTTGGCAAATGATTGAAAATAATCCGCGTGATGTTCAGGGATTTTTCAATCCATATAGAATTTTAATACAGATCTACGATGAACAGGGAAGATACGATAAAGTAGTTGAAGTTTTTGAAAGATTAAAAACAGTATTCCCGGATGATGCGGGAATTGAAAGCGAATTGCAGCGTTACAGAAGTATGATGCAAAACAGAACACCGCAAAATTCTGATACCGCAAAATAAAAAATTAAAGAGACGCTTTTTTAAGCGTCTCTTTTTTTAAGAATTAAATTTCACAGCAATTAGTTGAAAAGAATATTTTAAAATGAAGATACTTATAAATGCACTTTCAGGAATCGGCGATGCGTTAATGTTTACGCCGGCATTGAAATTACTGCGTAAAACTTATCCCGAAGCACAAATTGATGCGCTTGTAATGTACGGCGGAGTAAAAGATATTTATGAAAGAAATGAAAATATAAATTCAGTATTTCATTTCAATTTTATGAAAGAAGGCGCTGTTAAATCTTTATTTTATCTTTTGAAATTCACCGGCAAATATGATCTTACGATAAATGTTTATCCATCCAACAGAAAAGAATATAACATTTTTAATTTGATATTAGCTGCGAAAAAACGCGCTGCTGTTAAATATAAAAGAATGGATAAGGAAAATTTCGGATTTTTAAATAATATCAGAATAAAAGAAAATGACGATCTTCATAATGTAATTCACAATATAAAACTAATTGAAAAAATTTCGGGAAAAGTTTTTACTGAAATTCCGGATTTGGAATTTCCTTTAAACGGAGAAGATATTAAAGCATCTGCAAATTTTTTCATTCAAAATAAAATTTCAGAAAATGAGTTGGTAATAGGATTCCATGCGGGCTGTTCGACTTTGAAAAATCACATCAACAGAAGATGGGAGCCGGAAAAATTTATTGAACTTGGCAAAAGATTGATTCAAAATTATGATGCAAAAATTATACTTTTTGGCGGACCCGAAGAAAAAGATTTGAAAGATCAAATCTTTAGCGGAATTAATTCTGAAAAAGCTAAAATTGCAAACACAAAAAATCTTGCTGAAAGCGCCGCAATAATGAAACGCTGCAATTTATTTATAACAAATGATTCAAGTTTGCTGCACGTGGCTTCTTCACAAAAATTAAATGTAGTGGCAATTATTGGCCCGACAAATCAAAATTATATTCATCCGTGGAATACCAATTACAAGATCGCTTCGATAGATTTAGAATGCGCGCCTTGCTTTTTTTATTCGCCGAAGCCGCTTATTTGCTACAGAAATGATAAGCAATTTAAATGCATAAAAGATTTGAGTTTAGATCTTGTTTATGAAAAAGTAGAAGAATTTTTAAATGAAAAATTCATTAAATGAATCATAAAAAAATCAAAATTAATAAAATAATTTACTTAATCTTGTTTAAAACTATTGATCAATTAATTTTTAAACCGGAAGTTCAATTTTACGAGTATGGTCACAGTTTTACCTTTTCAATTTAAAAACTCCCACGAAAATCCTAAACGCATTCCGCGCTCAAACATCGGATAAAAAGGAATGATGAAATATTTTTTATCAAATATATTTTCGATCGTAAAATACAAAGTTGCCTGTCTACGAATTGTTCCAATGATAGAAAAATCCACAATTAAAGTAGAATTTGTTTTAAAACTATTTGAAAAAAAATCATTTGATTCAAAATATGAATTTATTCCTGAAGTGTATCTTTCAAAATCATATCCTGTAAAATCAAGCTTTCCAAAAGATTTCAATAAAAATCCGGTGTGTAAATTTAAGTTGTCATCAAAAAGAATATCGTTATAAAAAATTGAACCGTTAAAAGTAAATTCAGGTATTCTGAAATTTCTTTTTGAATCAAATGCAGAATAATAAAATGCCGGATTTAAGTTTAAAATTATTTTCCAAAGTTTTTGATTGAATTTTAAACCCACACCGTGAATTTGATTTTCAACTTTCTGAAAAGCGGAAATCGAATCTTGATTTATTAACGGCACTAATTCATTTTCAATGTTTCTGTAAAAATAAATTAAGTTTGCTAATGTACTTTCACCTGAGAATTTAATTCCCGTTTCAAAAGAAAAAACTTCTTTGGATGAATGATCATTTTCTTTATAAAATTCTTTTTCGATAAGACTGTAAGGCTTTTGAAAATCAGAATAGCCGATATGATAAACAAATGAATTTAGTATTCTTAAATTAACATCTGCACCACTGCCTGTGAAATATTTCCCATCGTAATTTTGATAGCCTGCAAATAAAGATGGATAAAATAAATTATTAAAAAGATTGAATCCAGCGGTCCCTGAAAGTTTAAAAGAATTTAAATATTTATTTCGACCAATAAAATCAAGGTCAAAATCGGTTTTCTCAAAATTTGCAAAAGTATTGAAATTGATGATTCTATTTTCGTAATGATTATTGACATCAACCCCGTATAAATTGTATTTATTATTATTGAAAATCCGTTGCAAACCGGGAACTTGTGAATTTTCATTAAGTCTGAATTCAGTCTGATCAAATTTGAAATAAGCAGAAATTTTATTTGTGTTATTTTCAATAAATTTATTTGTGAATGTTATTTGTGAAAAATGAGATTTCACTTTTTGATATCGATTGACATAATTCAAAGGTGCTTCAGCATTATTGTAAAGCAGTTCATTTATATTTTCTGTTATATTTTGAACGCTGTCTATATAAATTCCACCATACAAACTTGAATAAAGTTTTATATGTTTATAATCAATCCCGATATTAAATTTGTTTGAAAGAAAATAATTAATTCGTGCTGTTGCTTTCCAGGAGTTTGATGCGTTAAAATCAGCCCCGGGAAAATTTCGCAGCGATGTAAATCTTGTATCGGCAGAGCGGTTTGTAATATCAAAAAAAAGAGTAAGCTTGTTTGAAACAAAAGCATTATAAATAAAATCTATCATTGCTTCTTCACTTGGGGCCTGATAATAGCGTATCCGAGTGAAAGGCGCTTTCGATTGTGATGTTCCGAATCTTTCAAGATTTATGAAATTCACTGCAACGGAATTCATGGAAGTGCCGTAAATAAAGCTTTTGTATG
This sequence comes from uncultured Melioribacteraceae bacterium, assembly GCA_965365345.1. Classification (GTDB taxonomy): domain Bacteria; phylum Bacteroidota; class Ignavibacteria; order Ignavibacteriales; family SURF-24; genus CBDUBH01. The sequence continues at coordinate 64,811 of CBDUBH010000003.1, read as the reverse complement.
AAGGAATAATTTCAATCGAATCGATTTGCTCAGATTGAATTTCATTGAGATCGAGTGAATTAAACATTCTGTTGTTTGCCGTAAATCCATTAGAAATAAATGAAATATCATTTGCCCCAGTGCCATATATCAATAATTCATTGGGCATTCCTGAAATTCCAAGATCGCGTAAAAAGGATAAAGGAAAAAATTCAAAAAGATTTGCTGAATACCGGTAACCATAATTTTCAATTTCATTCTGCTTGATAAAAAATGAATGTGAATTAAAAGGAATATTATAAATAGGAATTATTTCTTTATAAATAATTTTTGTTGAGTCTTTTTGAGGTGTATCTGTATTTAAAGTATCGGAAATTACAGCAACAGAATCAGAACTTATCTTAATTGAATCAGATAAAAATTTAACTGAATCCGAAATAGTAATAACAGTATCGGTAAAAACCTTATTTGAATCAATATTATCAAGGGTTTGAGCAAAACCGCCAGCTGAATAAAAAAGCAAAAAAGCAAAAAGCAAAAATAATTTTAAGGCATTCATGATTTAAAAACCAACTTGTTTATCTGTATATGATGCTGATTTTACGGCATTAAAATGAGCCATACACCACTATAATACCATAAATATTGACTAAAATCAGTATTATTTTAAAATAAATATTTACATTAAATAAAAAAAATTATATTTTAGTCAATGACACAACAATAAATTAAAGGGATCAGACATGGCACAAGCAAAACCAATGACCAAATCTCAAATCATTGATCATCTAGCTGAAAAAACTGACGTTCCTAAAAAGACTGCCAAACAATTTGTAGAAGAATTAGTAATGCTTTCATACAAAGAAGCAAAAAAATCTTTTACAATTCCCGGTTTAGGCAAGTTGTTGGTTGTATCTCGTAAAAAAAGAAAAGGAAGAAATCCCGCTACCGGTGCAATTATTCAAATCCCCGCTAAGAAAGTTTTGAAATTCAGAGTTGCCAAAGCAGCAAAGGATGCTATTTTAGAAGGTAAAATGCCTGTGGTTAAAGATAACGGTAAACCTGCAAAAAAAGCAGCAGCTCCTAAAGCAGCAGCAAAACCTGCAGCAACTAAAAAAGCAGCAGCTCCTAAAAAAGCAGCAGCAAAACCTGCAGCAAAAGCACCTGCAAAAAAGGCAGCTAAAAAACCTTAATGATAAGATGTTAAAATAAAAGCCCGCAATTTGCGGGCTTTTTTGTTTTTAAATATTATTCAACGTAAACGGCTGTTCCGTAGACAAGAATTTCAGCAGCGCTTTGCATTATATAACTTGTTGAAAATCTGCAATCAACTATTGCGTTTGCTCCTAATTCCTGAGCCTGCTTTACCATTCTGTCAATTGCTTGTTCACGGGATTCTCCCATCAGTTTTGTATATTCGTGAATCTCACCGCCGACTATATTTTTCAATGCTGCAGTAATATCACGCCCGATATTTCTTGCGCGAATTGTATTTCCTCTTACAATACCGAAAGCTTTTTTTATTTCTTTTCCGGGAATTGTTGATGATGTAACAACTATCATCTTATGATCTCCTTGTATTTGTCTTTTTTTCTTAAGAATATTCTTTCTTTAATTACTGAAAAGAGAAGCACCAAAAATCCAAACACTAAAATAACGATTCCGAGTTTTAAAAACGGTGGAGTTTGATCATCAGCTATAAATTTATTTACAGCTTCGTAACCAGCAAAGCCCAATAAAATCATTACTCCGATTGAGATAGCTATCCATGCAATTCCTCTTTCGGCTTTATTGTAATTATTAAGACGGTAATTATCCCAAATTTCTTTCGGCGGATCTTTAAATATCATTTTGGAAAGCACCTCCTTCATGTTTTTTTGTTCTTCAAATTCCTGTTGTAATTGTTTATCATTCATCAGTAAATTTTCAAACTCTGTTTTTTCTTCAGAGCTGCATTCGGCATTAAGATATTTTTCCATTAATAAAATTTTTCTTTCATTCATAACATTGTCTTTTTCAATTTGATGCTTAATTTTTTTCGTGCGTAAAATAATTTTGACATTACTGTTCCCGAAGGAATATTTAACATTTCGGAAATTTCTTTATAGCTCATTCCGTTAAACTCACGCAATATCAAAATCTCTCTTTCATCCTCGGGCAATTGATAAATTGTTTTTTCAATTAATTTAATGTTTTCTTTTTCTTCCAAAATTTCAAATTCGTTTTCTGCACTTGAATTTATAAATCGTTCTTCAAAAATTGAATCTTCTTTCTTATTTTTTTTATTTCTTATCATATTTAGACAAACATTTTTCAGAATTTTATAATACCATGTGAAAAAATTTTTGCTTGCATCAAATTTATCAAAATGATTATAAGCTTTTATAAATGCTTGTTGTGAAGCATCCATCGCATCATCATGTGAGCCGAGCAAACCGAGCGCTGTAAAATAAGCACGCTTCATATTTGCTTTTACTATTTTTTCAAATTCTATTGTGCGTTGCATAAAAATTTTTCATTTCTGTAATGATACACATCAAAATAATTTTTATTCAAAAAAAATAAAATTATTTTTTAGGATATTTAAAATAAAAAAAGCGGCTCAGTTTTGAGCCGCTTTATATTTAACATTATTAATTAAACTTCGCTTTCTGTTTTTGCTATTAAGTTCAAAGCGCTTCCTGCTTTGAACCATTCAAATTGTGAAGTATTAAAAGTATGATTTAAAATTGCTTCATCTTTTGAACCGTCAGAATGTTTAATTATTAACTTCAATTGACAATCAGGTGCAAATTCAGTTAGACCTGTAATGCTTAATTTGTCATCTTCCTGAATTTTATCGTAATCGTTCGGATCGGCAAAAGTTAAAGGAAGCATTCCTTGTTTCTTCAAGTTTGTTTCGTGAATACGAGCGAAACTTTTTACAATCACGGCTCTTCCGCCTAAATGTCTTGGCTCCATTGCTGCGTGTTCACGGCTTGAGCCTTCACCGTAATTTTCATCACCGATAACAATCCAATTTACACCGCGATTTTTGTAATCGCGTGCAACTTCAGGAGTTGATTTATATTCACCTGTAAATGTGTTTTTAACTTCGCCTGCTTTATCGGTAAATGCATTAACAGCGCCTAAAAACAGGTTGTTTGAAATATTATCAAGATGTCCGCGATATTTTAGCCAAGGTCCTGCCATTGAAATATGATCCGTTGTACATTTACCTTTTGCTTTTAAAAGAATTGGCAAATCAGTCAGATCTTTACCATCCCATTCTTTGAATTTTTCCAAAAGCTGAAGCCTGCTGCTGTTAGGATCAACAATAACTTCAACAGAAGAGCCATCTTTTGCGGGTGCAATAAATCCTGAATCGCCTTCTTTAAATCCATTCGGAGGTAATTCTTTTCCCTGAGGAGGATCTAATTTAACTTTTTCACCTTTTTCATTTTCAATTTCATCTGTTAAAGGATTGAATGAAAGTTTACCGCCGATTGCAAGCGCTGTAACTAATTCGGGACTTGCAACAAAAGCCAATGTTTGAGGATTTCCATCATTTCTTTTAGCAAAATTACGATTAAAAGAAGTTACAATTGTATTTCTTTCTCCATCTTGAATATCCATTCTTTTCCACATTCCGATGCAAGGACCGCAAGCATTTGCTAAAACAACACCGCCGAATTCTGTAAGAATCTCAAGTTGTCCGTCATGTTCAATTGTAGCGCGGACTTTTTCTGAACCGGGAGTTATAGTAAATTGCGATTTTGCTTTTATACCTTTTGAAAGTGCTTGTTTTGCAATGCTGGCAGAGCGGTCAATATCTTCATAGCTTGAATTTGTGCAGCTTCCAATAAGTGCGACACTAATGTTATCAGGATAATTTTTTTCTTCAACGACTTTTTTCATTTCCGAAACCGGAATTGCAAGATCAGGAGTAAAAGGACCGTTTACATGAGGTTCAAGTTGATCAAGATCAATTTCAATTATACTATCATAATAATTTTGCGGATTTTCAAAAACTTCCGGATCAGAAGTTAAATTATGTTCCATTTTTTTTGCAAGATCAGCTACATCATCCCGGTTTGTAATTTTAAGATATTCAGCCATTTTATCATCGAAAGGAAATACAGAAGTAGTAGCCCCAATTTCAGCACCCATATTACAAATGGTTGCTTTACCTGTTGCTGAAATTGATTTTGTTCCTTCACCAAAATATTCTACTATAGCACCGGTTCCGCCTTTTACTGTCAAAATTCCGGCAAGCTTTAAGATCACATCTTTCGGAGAGGTCCATCCGCTCATTTTTCCTGTTAATTTTACACCGATAATTTTGGGCCATTTAACTTCCCAAGGCATTCCTGCCATAACATCAACGGCATCTGCACCGCCAACTCCTATTGCAAGCATTGCAAGTCCGCCGGCGTTTGGTGTATGCGAATCTGTTCCGATCATCAACGCGCCGGGGAATGCATAATTTTCCAGTACCACTTGATGAATTATTCCCGCGCCGGGTTTCCAAAATCCTATTCCGTATTTGCGCGAAATGCTTTCAAGAAAATCATATACTTCTTTATTTTCATCTAAAGCAGTGCTAAGATCTTCATCGGCTCCAATCTTGGCTTGTATCAAGTGATCGCAATGAACGCTTGAAGGAACTGCCGTTGTTTTTTTACCTGCGTGCATAAATTGTAAAAGTGCCATTTGTGCGGTTGCATCCTGCATTGCAACTCTATCGGGAGCAAGATCAACATAATCCTGTCCTCTTTTAAATTCTTTTGTAAGCGGCGTGCACAAATGTGAGTATAATATTTTTTCGGTAAGAGTTAAAGGTCTGCCTATTACTTTTCTAATCTTTGAAATTTTATCATCAAGATTTTCATAAACATTTTTGATCATTTCAAAATCTGCGGTCATTTTACCCTCGCTTTTTGGGTTAGTAAACAATTTTATAATGAATTTAAATTATTATGCCGATAAAATAAAGTCAATTTCAATTTTGATTAGGAAAATATTGAAAACAAGCGAATGATTATTTTAAATCAAAAAATCAAAGTCTGTATTGTAGAACATTTTTATAATCAAAAATTATAATTCATCGGCGCAAGATTTCAAAAATCGAAATCTATAAACTGAAATTTCAATTATGATTTTACATACAATTCATTTTCAACAAGCTCGCAAATAATATGCGCAACGGTAATGTGTCCTTCCTGAATTCTTTGGGTATTTGAAGAAGGAATTACAATTGATTGATCAACCATTGGTTTTAACTTTCCGCCGCTGCCGCCCAAAAACGCAACAACTTTCATGGCTTTTTGTTTTGCAGCTTCAACTGCTTTAATTATGTTTTGTGAATTTCCGCTTGTTGAAATTGCAAGTAAAATATCGCCCGGTTGTCCCAATCCTTCAACCAATCTTGCAAAAACATTTTCAAAGCCGATATCATTTCCGCCGGCGGTTAAATTTGATGTATCCGTTGTTAAAGCAATCGCGGGGAGTGCCGGTCTTTCTACGTGATGACTTAATCTTATCATCAATTCCGCTGCGATGTGTTGAGAATCGGCCGCGCTTCCGCCGTTACCGCAAAGTAAAACTTTGTGTCCGTTTCTATAAGCACGGCAAATTATATCAACCGCTTCAAGAATATCATTCATACATTCATTTTGAATTTTTATTTTAACATCGCTGCTTTCAACAAGAGAATCTGTAATAAATTTCTTCTTATCCATTTAGATTTTTCCGTTTTGATTTTAATTATGGAATAATTCAAAATATAATGATTTATAGTATAAAATGTTATAGGAAGAATGTGAGAATGTTAGAATGGGAAGAAGTTCTTTGAAATTAAATTGTAAAATTATTACTTTGCGAAAGTTGGTTCCAAATATTCATTATTCAGAGAGCTTATGAAAATCAAAAACCTATACAAATTATTCATTCTTTTATTTCTTGTTTTTAATAACTGTAACGGCAAGATTGATCGATCAGAAACGGATAAAAAAGAAGAAAATCTACAATTTAATTTTAATGGCAGAAAAGTTTTATACATGGATGAAGTAGATGCAAATAATAACCAAGAAAATTTAATTTTATTTAATCTGGATACAAATGAAAAATTAACTTTTACTAATTTTAATGAAGTAAAAAGGAATTCATATTTACTTTTTAACAATGGTAAGAGTATATTCATGAAAAATTATATGGACGATATAGGTATTTATGATGTTTTAACCTCTAAAGTAAAGAAGTTAGGAAATCAACCCGGAGTAGTTGCTGAATCTATTTATAACGACACACTTTATTTAGCTAAAGGAAACAAAATAACCAGTTATACTCTTCCGGATTTCAAAAAAATTAGGGAATATGAAACCGATTCCGATATTCATACCTTTGCTGTTTATAGCAATCAAAAAATCGCTGTAGTTCATGTTAATTATAGTTTATCTACTGTTGAAGTATCATTTTATGATTATAGTGATGAAAATAGGAGAAAAACAAATGTACCTGATGCAAAATACGTAATGATGTGGTCAGAAGATAGAAAATATCTTTTATTAAATAATTCAACTTTACTTAAATATCCTTCTCTTGAAATTCAACCTTTAAGTGGTCTTGAAAATGAATCACTCGAAGTTATCGGATTTGATTTTTTAATAGATAATGAAACTATCATCTTTACCGGAAGTAAAGTTGGAGAAGATTTTGATAATTTGGGATATCCAAAAATGACTAACTTATTTTTGTATGATATCAAAACAGATAAAATCCTTAAGCAACTAACTAAAAGTAATTCAAGAAAATTTATAAAAAGTGTTTTAAATTAATTGAATACGAAAAAAGCCGTCAGATTCCGGACAAGCCGGAATGACGGCTTTTTATTTCTTACATTCTTAATTCTAACTTTCTAATTATCCTTCATGCTAAGTGAAATTCTTCCTTTGGCAATATCAATTCCGATAATTGTTACATCTAGAATATCACCAACGTTCAGAACTTCCATTGGATTTTTTACAAATTTATTCGCGATTTGCGATATGTGAATCAAACCATCTTGCTTTACGCCGATATCAACAAAAGCACCAAAATCAACAACATTTCTAACAGTTCCTTTTAAACGCATTCCGATTGTTAAGTCTTCCATTTTCAAAACATCGCTGCGTAAAATAGGTTTAGGCATTTCATCACGAGGATCGCGTCCCGGTTTTTTAATGTTTTCAATTATGTCAATTAAAGTCGGTTCGCCGATTCCTATTTGCTTTGCCAAATTTGAAACGCCTTTATTATTTGCGTAGAATGAAATCATTGCGCCGCTTTCCCGAATTTTATCCAAAGGAACGTTGCAAACTTTTAAAAGCTGTTCTGTGGCTTCATAAGATTCCGGATGAATGAAAGTATTATCCAAAGGATTTTCGCCGTTTGCAACTTTCAAAAATCCAGCTGCCTGTTCAAACGCTTTTTCACCTAAACCGGAAACTTTCATCAACTCTTTTCTGCTTTTAAAAATTCCTTTTTCTTCTCTGAATTTTACTATATTTCCGGCAATTCTTTTGTTCAATCCGGAAACGTAAGTTAAAAGAGAAACTGAAGCTGTGTTTAAATCAACACCGACATAATTCACGCAGCTAACAACAACATCATCTAATTTTTTGTTAAGTAATTTTTGATCAACATCATGCTGATACAAACCAACGCCAATCGATTTAGAATCAATTTTTACAAGCTCGGCAAGCGGATCCAAAACTCTACGCGCGATTGAAATATTTCCTCTTTGACTTGCTTCCAAATCCGGGAATTCCTGTTTTGCAAGCGGTGAAGCCGAATAAACCGAAGCGCCCGCTTCATTTACAATTAAGTAATGGCATTTTAAATTATTTTCTTTAATCAATTCCGCAACCAAAAATTCAGTTTCGCGGCTTGCGGTTCCGTTTCCGATTGCTATCAATCCGACATCATATTTTTTTACAAGTGCGAGAATAATTTTTTCCGCTTCACCTTTTCTGTTTTGCGGCGGATGCGGATAAATCGTATTTCCTTCAATATATTTTCCGGTTGTATCAATAATTGCAACTTTACAGCCCGAAACAAATCCCGGATCAATTCCCATAATCATTTTGCCCGCAATCGGCGGCTGCAAAAGTAACTGGCGCAAATTTGATGCAAAAATTTCAATCGCGTGAAGATCCGCAATTTCGGTTAGATGATTTCTTACTTCTCTTTCAAGCGAAGGGAAAATTAATCTGTCGTATGAATCTTCCGCAATTTCTGTTAACAAATCCATAAATTCAGATTCGTGATAAGAAAGAAAAGTTTTCAAAATTTCTTTTATCGCAATTTCGTTTTCAGCTGCGATGGAAATTTTTAACATTTTTTCGCGTTCGCCACGATTTACGGCCAAAGTTTGATAAGGTTTAATTTTATTTACCGGAGCTTTAAATTCATAATAAATTTCGTAGACATCTTTTCTGTTTTCAAGTTTTTCATTTTTGGTAACTTCTCTTTCTTTCGCTTTTTCCGAAACTAAAATGGAAGTCTCTAAAAGAAGTTCGCGGATAACTTTTCTGACTTCGGCGTTATCGCTTATCATTTCTGCAATAATATCTTTTGCTCCTTGAAGCGCATCAGCAATTGTTGGAACTTCACCGGTAATAAATTCGGCAAGTTTTTCTTCAAAATTTCCTTTGAACTTCGGATTTTCCAAAATGAAAATTGCAAGCGGTTCCAAACCTTTTGCTTTTGCAATTGTGCCGCGCGTTTTTCTTTTCGGTTTGTAAGGAAGATAAAGATCTTCAACTTCTTGAAGTTTTGTAGAGTTTTCAATTTTCGCTTTTAATTCATCGGTTAATTTGCCTTGCTCTTCAATCGATTTTAAAATCGTTTCTTTTCGTTCTTCAAGAATCGTTAAATAATTTAAGCGGTCTTCAATTTCGCGTAACTGTTCTTCATCAAGTCCGCCGGTTTTTTCTTTTCTGTAACGCGCGATAAAAGGAATGGTTGCGCCTTCGCCGAACATTGTAACAACTTCTTTTACCTGTTCGTTTTTTATGTTTAATTCTTTTGCAATTGTTGAAGGAATGTTGATCATTTTTCTTACCAAAATTTTTAAATGAAATAATATTTTCAGAGAGGTAAAAGTAATTCTAAAATTATGATTTAATCAAGGTTGAAATTTATTTTTATTTTGAGTAGAAAGATTGGAAAGATTAAAAAGATTAGAATATTTAAACATGGAAAGAATTTATAAATGGAAAACTGAAAAGGTAAAATTATGATTAGAAATTTTGAAGAAATGAAAATCTGGCAGGATTCAAGAATTTTTGTAAAAGAAATTTATCAATTAACTTCTTCGGAAAAATTTAAATTTGATTTCGGATTGAAAGACCAAATTCAAAGAGCAGCAGTTTCAATTTTAAATAATATTGCCGAAGGATTTGAAAGAAATAACAATAAAGAATTTATACGATTTTTAGTTTATGCAAAAGGTTCTGCCGGGGAAGTTCGTTCAATGTTATATATAGCACTCGATTTAAAATACATAACGTACGAACAATTCAAAATTCATTATGAAAAATCTTTGAATATTATTACACAACTTTCAAATTTTATAAAATATCTAAAAAATAATCTTTCAAAAAAATAATCTTTCTAATCTTTTTAATCTTTCTAATCTTTGTAATCTTTCTAATCTTTTCATCTTTGAATCTTTTCATCTTTCTTTTCAATTAAGCAGAATAATTTTCGATTAATATAATTGTATTGTAAATCTTTAAAATAAATTCTTATTTTGTCATTCAAAAAATAGAAAGTTATGGAAAATATGACGGGCGCGGATAATTTTCAAAATAATGCAATTGAAAATGAGATCAATTTTGAAATGAGTGAAATTGATTCTTCTTCAATCGAAATATCAAAAAATGACGAGAAAAATTTTCTTTCAGAAATAAATCACCTTCAGCTAATTTCAAAAAATATTCCCGATTTTATTTATTCAATAAAATTTGAAAACGGCTCTGAAGATATTTTTTATTCGGATTCGGTAAAAAAATTAACCGGCTACACTTCAGATGAAATTAAAGCGATGCCTACAAAATGGCTGAATTTAATTCATCCGCAAGATGTTCTTTCAGTCAGAAAAAAAATGATCGATTTTGAAAGGGATTCCGCAAAACAAGGCTTGAATCTTGAATATAAGATCATCAAAAAAGATAATTCCGCAATTTATGTGAAAGAAAAAATTTCCGCAAAGCGCGATATTTTAGGAAATATCGAAAATTTTACCGGAATAATTTCAGATATTTCCGTGCAAAAAGAAAATGAACAAAATCTTATTGAAAATGAAAATAAATTCCGCGAACTTAATTCAACAAAAGATAAATTCATTGCGATAATTTCTCACGATTTGCGCGCGCCTTTTACAAGCATTTTAGGATTTTCTGAAATTCTGCTGAATGATCCTAATCTTTCCGAAGAAGAAAAAAGAGAATATTTAACTTACATTTTTGATGCTTCGCAAAATCAACTTCAATTTGTAAATTATCTTTTGGATTGGGCAAAACTTCAAACCGGAATGATGAAATTTGAGCCGCAAAGATTAAAAGCGAGCAAAATTATTCACGATACGGTTTCTTCGCTTACGGGAAATGCGATAAGAAAAAATATAGAAATTAAAGTCGAAGCTCCGGAAAATCTTTATATTCAAGGCGATGAAAGATTGCTTAAACAGGCGTTAACAAATCTTTTAAGCAACGCAATAAAATTTACAAATGAATTTAAAACCATTGAAGTTAAAGCAAATAATTTCAAAAAAGGATTGATAGAATTTTCGGTGAAAGATGAAGGAATCGGGATTCCGGAAATTCATAAAAATAAGCTTTTCAGATTTGAAGAAAAATTTTCATCGGAAGGAACAAAAGGCGAAAAAGGAACCGGCTTGGGACTTTCTTTAGTGAAACAAATCATCGAAAAACACAATGGCGATATTTGGTTTTATTCTGAGGAAAATGTTGGAAGCGAATTTCATTTTACTGTTCCCGAAGCTGAAAACATTGTGCTTTTAGTTGAAGATGAAGAATCAACAAGAATCCTTTGGAAAAAAATAATTAAAAATAATTTTCCTGATTATCAAATTGCTGAAACTTCGAACGGTTATGAAGCGATGAGTTTTGTTTTGGAAAAAACGCCGAGCATTGTAATTACGGATCATGATATGCCTTTGATGAACGGAATTCAATTGATTGAAGCGATGAAAAAGCGTGATGAAAGCACGCGCGTTCCCGTAATTTTGATTGCCGCGGCTGTTACTGATGATCTGATTTTGAAATATAAAAGATTGGGCGTTGAAAAAATTATTCAAAAACCGGTTTCGATGGAAATTTTTTCCGAAGCTTTAAATTCGGTTTTAAAGTAAGCAAAAATTTTTTCATTAAACTTTTACCGCAATTTTATCATCATAAATTATAGATGAATTTTTGAAAATCTTTTTTCGTGAGTTTCAAATCTTCATAAAAAATATTTTTAATTTTACGGTAAATTAATTAAATGAAAAATCATTTTGGAAATTCATTATTTTTTTTTGATATATTTATAATTCGTTAAACAAATAGCAAAGCGGGGATGGAAGAAAAAAACGAAAATCCGGAAGAGTTTGAAGTTCTAAATCATGAACAAAATCAAATTCAAAATCATGTAAATAATCAAACTCAAAATCATGTAAATAATCAAACTCAAAATAAAAAATGGTTTGCGCTTTACACAAAACCGCGTCATGAATTTAAAGCGCAGGCGGAATTAAGCGAAAATAATATTGAACATTATTTGCCTACTTACATAAAAATCAATCAATGGAGCGATAGAAAAAAGAAAATTACCGAGCCGCTTTTACGAGGTTACATTTTTGTTTATGTGAACGAAAAAGAAAGATTGACCTCGCTTACGGCAAAAAGTATTGTAAAATGTTTGTCGTTCAACGGCAAACCCGCTGAAATTCCGGCATGGCAGATTGAAAACTTAAGAACGATGCTGCAAAATAAAGGCGAATTTTTAGTATCGGATTTGATAAAAGTCGGGCAAAAAGTTAAAATAATTGATGGACCTTTTACGGGCGTAACGGGACTTGTAACAAAATCTCCAAGCGGAAATTCACTTTCGGTTTCTATTGATCTTTTGAATAGATCGGTGACAGTAACTTTACCGCAAGAAAGCATTACAAAAGAAGTTAGTGAAGAAAAAGAAAACAACGAAGAACAATAATTTGCGTGGATTATGCTAAACCAAAAAGAACTTTCCAAATTAATAAAAGGCGAAATTGTAAATCATTTTTTGTTATTAAAAAAATGTGAAGTAAAAACTACAACCACAAACAAAAATTATCTGCTTTTGGAATTAGGCGATCAATCACAAGTATTGACAGGATTTTTATGGGATGGATTTGAAGAATTTCAAAAAGTTGCCGTTGTTGGTTGTGTTGTAAAAGTTTCAGGTGAAATTAATGAATTCAATTCAAAATTGAATATTAAAATAAATTCAATAAGATGCTGCGATGAAAATGACGGAGTTTCTGTAACTGATTTTATTCCGAAATCAAAAAGAGAAATTTCGGTTATGGAAAAAGAATTAAAAAAACGAGTAGATAGAATTTCAAACTTCTATATAAAATCGCTTTTAAATTTGATTCTTGAAGATTCCGTTTACGAAAAATTTGTAAAAGTTCCGGCAGGAAAAGCCTGGCATCACGCATACATTCACGGACTTTTAGAACATACTTTAGAAATTATAAGAATTTGCGATCTGATGTGCGATATTCATTATGAAATAAATCGTGATCTTTTAATTTGCGCCGCAATTCTTCACGATCTGGGAAAAGTTGAAGAATTAACTTTCGACGGAAATTTTGATTATTCTGATAAAGGAAAATTGATAGGACACATTGTAATTTCCGCAATGCTGATAAACGAAAAATCAAAATTGATAGAAGGATTTCCGGAAGAATTGAAAAACCAAATTATACATTTGGTTTTATCTCATCAGGGAAAATTGGAATTTGCTTCGCCCGTTGTACCGAAAATGCTTGAAGCAATCGTGCTTTATCACGCCGATGAATTAAGCGCAAAAACAAATGCGTACAAATGCGCAATTGAAAATGACGCGAACGGAAATAATAAATGGACAAAATATTTATCATTAGTTTCAACATCACTTTATATTCCGGAGGAGTATGGAAAATCTTATGAAGAAGTTAAAGAATCACTTTTCGATTAAATCAGTTTTATCGCTTTCAATATTTTTGTCGGTATTTTTCTCATTTCAGATTAATGCTGAAAGTGTTGATGAGCTTATAAAACAAGGCGATAAATTTACCGAGCAGTTTCAAAATCAAAAAGCGCTTGATACATATTTGAAAGCGGAAAAATCCGCGCCGGAAAATTGGGAAGTTTTGTGGAGAATTTCACGCGCTTATGTTGATGTTGCCGAAAAATTGCAATCAAAAGAAGAACAGGAAAAACTTTATCAGAAATCTTTGGATTATGCAGAAAGGTCTGTAAAACTTGCTCCGAATGAATCAGTGACTTATCTTCGCCGCGCAATTTCCACAGGAAGAATTGCACTTTTCAAAGGAGTTTTTTCGGCTGTGGGATTAGTAAAAGATGTTAAAAGAGATGCCGAAAAAGCGATTCAACTCGGTAACGGCGGAAATTATGTTCAGGCACTTTCACATTATATTTTAGGAAGAACTCACGCGAAAGTCTGCGAAAAAGGAAAATTAATTCGCGCGCCTTTGGGCTTGGGCTGGGGAAATATGGAAACCGCAATTTCGGAATTGAACAAAGCAATTCAACTTTACCCGGATTTCAGAATGTTTTATTTGGAATTGGGCAAAGCGTATTTGCGCGAAGATGAAGATAAAAAAGCAAAAGAAACTTTAAGCAAAATTGAAAAAATTCCGGTTGCGCATTTTGAAGATGGAAAAGTTTTAGCCGAAGCAAAAGAATTATTGAAGAAGATTTAAAGATTCAAAGATTTAAATATTTGAAATATTGAAAAGAATAACTTAGAATTAAGCCGTCATTCTTGCTTGTCAAGAATCTGACGGCTTTCTAATTTGTTATCATGAGATTGCTTCAAAGAAACAATTTCAAATTTGTCATTTTGAATCTGTCCGAATTGACTTCGGTTAAGGCGGGCGAAGTGAGAAATCTTAGAAAAAAGATTTCTAAGTAAAAAACTGCTTCAAAATGAAAAATGGGATTTTGTCATCGCGAGCGAAGCGCGGCGATCTCTGTTTTCATTCTTTAATAAATGTCTGATTCCCGACCTGTCCGAATTGCTTGGCCAAGGCGGGCAAGCAGGAATAACATTTTTCAGATTTAATAATAAAAATTAAATTCGGAGAAATTTTATGAATCCCGGTACAAGAATTAAAATCATCCAGGAAATCGAAAAGTTAAATTCAACAAAATCAAAAACGAGTTACTCGGGCGCGTGGATTGCATTAATTTTTTCAATTTCGTATTTGGTAAAACTTCTTTTAAATCCTTTAAAACCTGCCAATGAAAATTTGTGGTTTGTTCCCGCAGCATTTTTCATTATGCTTATCGCAGTCGCACTTCAATCTTTTTACATCATAATTCAGCATTACACAAATAAAAAATTAAGTTTGATCTTTGAAGCACTTTTGGAAAATTTTGAAAATAAAAATCTAAATTTGATCGAAGAAGAAATTCAAAAATAATTTTTGCACTTAATTCTAAATGAAATTTTTATAAATTATTTTGTTTGAATTTTTAAGAAAGTTGATAAATTTTAATTTGTCATTCCTTTTTATAAATCATTCTTAATTTAGAACAAATATTTTTGTTACAATAGAATAAATTTTAAAAAACTTTTTAATTTTTCATTTATAATTTTTAATTGAGATCATGAATTTTTCAAAAGAACTTTTAGACAGATTACAAAAAGCAAACTCAATTGTATTTTTTACCGGCGCGGGAATTTCGGCAGAAAGCGGAATTTCAACTTTTCGCGGCGCGGGCGGAATTTGGAATAAATTAAAACCGGAAGAATTAGCAAATTTTGATGCGTTTTTGCGGAATCCCGATATGGTTTGGGAATGGTATCAATACAGAAGAAAAATAATTCACGAATCAAAACCGAACGCCGGACATGTGGCAATTTCAGAATTTCAAAATTACTTTGATGATGTTTCGGTGGTAACGCAAAATGTTGATAATCTTCACCGCAGAGCCGGAAGCAAAAAAGTTTACGAACTTCACGGAAATATTGAAAGAAATTATTGCATCGGTTGTAAAAAAGATTTCAGTTCGCCCGATCTTAATTTTACAGATAAAGCTCCGAAATGTGATTGCGGCGGATTGATTCGCCCGGATGTGGTTTGGTTTGGCGAAATGCTTCCCGAAGATGTTTTTTCGGCAGCCGAAACCGCCGCGCAAAATTGCGATATAATTTTTGTCGCCGGAACTTCGGCGGTTGTTTATCCCGCAGCGCAAATCCCGATGTTCGCAAAACGCTGCGGCGCATATTTAGTTGAAGTAAATATTGAGCAAACTGAACTTTCATATTATGCAAATGAAAGTCTGATAGGGAAA
Source organism: uncultured Melioribacteraceae bacterium (assembly GCA_965365345.1). Taxonomy (GTDB): domain Bacteria; phylum Bacteroidota; class Ignavibacteria; order Ignavibacteriales; family SURF-24; genus CBDUBH01. The sequence continues at coordinate 49,242 of CBDUBH010000003.1, read as the reverse complement.
ACAGGAGAAATAATTCCGCAAATTTTAGAAAAAGTGAAAAAAAATAAACAAAATTGATTTTGGAATTTTCGCAGAAGAAATTTGACAAACGATATTTCTCACTTGAAGTTTTGCCTTTAAAATCTATTTTGATTTTATCAAATTAAAATCGAAAGATTAAAATGAAAGCAATAATCTTGCTCGGCACACTTAAAAAAGAAGAACTTTCCAATACGGAAATCCTTTCGGAATTTCTTGCGGATTTTTTCAAGAAGGAAAATGTTGATTGCTCAATTGTTAAACTTGTAAATTACAATATTCTTCCCGGCACTTACACAAATATGGGCGCGGGTGATGAATGGCAAATAATTTACGGGCAAATTCTTCAATCTGAAATCGTAATTTTTGCAACGCCGATTTGGTGGAATAATCAATCATCTGAAATTCAAAAAGTGATTGAGCGGCTTGATGAAATTCATGATGAAATTATGCAGGGTAAAGACTCGAAATTAGATGGAAAAGTTGGCGGAATTGTAATTACAGGAGATTCTGACGGAGCGCAAAATGTAATTTCAAACATCAGCAATTTTTTCAATGCGATCGGAATAATTTTACCGCCTTTTTCAACTTTATCGGTTTTGTGGGAAAAGCAGAAAAAAGGCGCAAAAACTTCAAAAGAAGAATTGATGAAATATTATAATGAAAATTACAAAAAAACCGCAGAAAAAATGGTAAACGGAATTTTGAAATTGGCGCGAAAGTAAAATAAAATCAGTTAAATATTCTTCGAATAAAAAAAAGTTTCGCTTATGAAAAAATTTACGTTTCTATTTTTTATTATCATTTCAACTTATTCATTTGCGCAAAATAACTGCGATGATAAAATTATACGATACGAAAATTGGAAAGAAGCCGAAAATCAGGAATGGAATTTCAGAATAAAATCAGAAAACGGCGGTGAATTATTTTATTTCGGTGCGGAACATTCGCGTGATATATTGCATCCGCAGTTTGGTAAGATAAAAAAATCATTTGAAGAATTTAAACCTACAATAATTTTTTATGAAGGTCCCGATAGAGGAATTGCAAATTCGGAAAGTGAAGCAATTTCAACAATGGGCGAATCCGGTTTCATAAGATTTTTAGCACATAAGAATAATTTGAAAATTGCGCGACTTGAACCAGACCCGCAAGATGAAGCCGGATTTGTAATGCAATCTTTCCCGAAAGATCAGGTTTTGCTTTTTTATATTTTGCGTGAAGTTGCGCAAATCCGTGAAAGGCAAAATCTTCCGGAAGAAAAATTAAAAGCCGCAGCGGAAAATCTGATAAAAGTGATAAACAATTTTGAAAATTTCAGCGGAGTGATAAATTCAACTTCTGAATTACAGCAAAGTTACAAAAAATATTGGAACTCGCCGGAAAATTTTTGGGAAGCGCCGATTGAGTGGTTCGATCCTTTGGGAGATGGCGAAATTACCGGCGGAAAATTTACACATGACGTAAATCGCGCTTCAAGTTATTTTAGAGATAAAAACATGGTTGATGTTTTAAGCGAAGCGGTTTTGAACGGCGAAAAAGTTTTTGCGGTTGTCGGAAGAAATCATGTGCCGATGCAAATTGAAGCGCTAAAATGTAAATTGGGGAAAGATTAAAAAATTCAAAGATATAAAGATTTAAAGATTCAAAAATTGATAAATTATTTTGAAAATTTTTCTGATATTTTGATGACTTAAATTAAAATCAAATTTTGTGATCAAATTTGGAAACATTTGTAGCAGAAATTTTATTTGGCAAAAATTTCAAAATTAATTCAATTATTGACATAATATTGATAAATCTTTATATTTACTATTCAAATAAAATTAAGGTTGGAAATGGCTCATCATAAATCGGCTAAAAAAAGAATTAAAACAAACGCTAAGAAAAGAGAAATTAATAAAAACGCTGAATCAAAAATTAAAACTTTGATCAAGAAAGTTTTTAATTCAGAGGAAAAAACTGAAGCGGAAAAATTATACAGAGAAGCAGTTGCCACGATTGATAAAAATGTGAATAAAGGTCGTTTGCACAGAAATACCGCCGCAAGAAAAAAATCTGCTTTAACTAAATATGTAAATAATTTAGGCGCTGCAGAAACAGAAAAAGAATAATTTTTTCTGAAAAATTTTTATTTGAAAAAGCAATGTGAAATTCCACATTGCTTTTTTATTTTAAATTTGAAATGTTTTATTGAAATAGATAAGATTTTAACTTTAAAGTTGCTGTCTGATTCCGGACTTTGCCGGAATGACAGCAAATTATGTTTATATTTTTGATTTTCAATCTTCTTCCCGATAAACCGGAATGACGGCTTAATTTTTTCATCTTTCTAATCTTATAAATTCCTCTATTCTTCAATTCTAAAATTCTGATTTTCTAAAATTCTAAATATCTTCAACTGCATCCATTCCTTCAGGCAAAGGAAGATAAAATCTTATCGGAACAACGGTACCGTTTTTCTTAACTATTTTTTCAACTTTCTTTTTGATCAAAACGCTGTGCTCGATCAAAATATCATCTGAAATTTTTGTTCCGTAAATGTAAGTTGTTCCTTTTACCAAAACATTTTTACCGATCTCGGTCGGAAATTCATCACTTCCCGTAATTTTAACATTAGATTCGATCGTGGTGTTATCGCCAATCTTTACATTTCCTTTTATTACAGCGTTAAAAAGAATTTCCACATTTTCACCGATATACAAATTTTGTTCTTTCCAGCAGGAAATTAAAACATTTTCGCCAACGGTCACATTTTTACCGAAATGAATATTTGATTCAATACGCGCATTTTTTCTAAAAGTAATATTGTAATTCAATTTTACGCCTGCGCCAATGTAAACGCCTTTCCCGATTTTTATATCAAGCGGAATTCCTTCATTATCCATTCGCAAAATTTCTTCCACGACTGAATCATGAATGAAAAAATCATCGGGATCAACAATTTCAACAATATCTTTTAATTTATCGTAAACTTTGCTGCGCGCAATTGATTCCATTTCCAGCAAAACCGATTTGTTGTTAAAGCCCATCAAAACGTATTGCTCTTTTGGTGAAACTGCTTTAACGGTGTAACCGTGCTGATTGAAAAGTGAAATTAAATCAGTAATGTAAATTTCTTTTTGCGCGTTGTTGCTGCTTAATTTATCAACAAGCGTGATAAGTTTTTTGTAATCGAAAGCATAAACTCCTGAATTGAATTCATTATTTTCGATCAATTCCTGTCTGGTAAAAGAATATTCGCGTCCGTTAAAATTTAAGATGTAAGGTTTATCAATTTCAAGTTTTAAAATATCTTTGTACTCAATAATTTCAATAACTTTCCCGAAATCATCTCCTGAAGGATTTCCTTGCGAATCCATTTCTTTAACGCGGACAATTCTTCCGTAACTGTTTAAAAGCGGATCGCCTTCGTAAATTCCCGTTAAAACCATCATATCGGATTTTGATTGAATAAATTCATTTCGGAACATTTTCATTGTTTCTTTATTTATCAAACCCATATCGCCGGGCAAAACGTAAATTATTCCATCGTAATCTTTATGAACTTTTTCAAGCGCAACTTGAACTGCGTGTCCGGTTCCGTTTTGAACTTCCTGATAAGCAAAAAGTGAATTTTCTTTTTTGCCAACAACTTCCATAACATCAATGGCTTTAATTCCAACAACAACAATCGTGTTAAGATTTTCAATTCCTAATTTGCAGGCATCATAAACTCTTTCAACTGTTGCCATTTCCCAAATCTTATGAAGCATTTTTGATGTTTGAGATTTTATTCTTTTTCCGTGTCCGGCGGCTAAAATAATAGCGGTCTCTTTATTATTGTAATCAAAATCTGATGAGAGTTCTTCTACTTTTGAATAAACTTCCCCGGCTGTTCCTTCAACTTTCATTTAATCCTCAAAATGTTTAATATTATAGCTTACAAATAAATTATTAGATTTTTTATTTTAAAAAGAAATCAATTAATATACAAAGAAAATTTGGAACAGAATTAATTTAAGAAAGGTAAGAATAATTAAATTTTGCAGAAAAATTTCGGGTCGAAAATGAAATTCAAAAATCTGATCTTTACAACATTTCTTTTTATCGTAATTTCGATTCCGGTGTTTGCGCAGGAAAGCGGATTTGGAGTTGGATTTAAGATTGGTGAACCCACGGGAATTAATGGAAAATATTGGTACAGCAGTTCCAACGCTTTAGATTTTACCGTTGGCGCGTCTGTTTTCAAAAAGAACAGCAGCGTTCATATCAGCATTTCGCATTTATATCATAATTATGATTTGATAAAATCTCAAACTGAATTTCCCGTTTATTACGGATTTGGAATTAATATTTTGACGAGTAAAGTCGGCTCAAGTGCATTCGGCATAAAAGCAATTGGCGGAATTTTATGGATGAGCGAAGATGCGGAACTTCCGATTGATATATTTTTTGAAGCGGCTCCGGTTTTTAGATTATTTCCAACAACTGGCTTAGATCTCGATGTTTCTTTCGGCGCAAGATATTTTTTTAAATGAGAAATTTTGAAAGCAAAAATTTAAGAAAGTAAGAATTTAAGAAGTCTAAAAATTAATTTGTCATTCTCGCTTGTCGGGAATTAAACAAAATAATTCCATTTATAATTGTCGTCTGATTCCGGGCAAGCTTGCCTACTGGCTGGCCGGGATGAAGGTTCTTTAGTATTATTAAATTAATTTTTCTAATTTTTTCATCTTTGAATCTTTTCATTTTTGAATTTTTTCATCTTTCAAATCTTTCCATCCTTAATTTTATACAACTGCCACCATGGAGTTTTTGGTGATTCGTGATGCTCAAAATGATATCCGAAAAAATAACAAGAAAGCATTGCCCACAAATGATTCCGTTTTTGCGTGCGCGCTTTGTGCGGCATCATTTTATGATGGTGCGGATATTTATGCGGAATGTAAGTTCCGAAATAAAATAGCTGAATTGATGAAAGAATTGCGGGTACAACCCAAAACATCCAGATTGAAATTTCACTAAACCAAATTTTCAAAATGTTAAAAGCTAAAGCCATTATTATTATTTGAATTAAAGTTGCATAGCGAAACATAAAAGTTGCCCACCATACGAAAAAATTTTGTGAATGAGTTGAAAAATCGGGATCAGAATTATCACCGGGATCTTTATGATGTTTAAAATGATTTTTGATCAGTCGATTATATGAAAGTCCGGCATACAAAAAAGTTGCTGCGGTACCAAGCGATTTGTTAATAATTTTATTTTTGGATATGCTACCGTGCATTGCATCATGCGCAGTAATAAATAATCCGGTGTAAAAATAGGTTTGCAAAAATAAATGAAAGTAAAACCAAAAGGAAAGGAAATTCACTTCAATAAAATTTAAAATATAAATTAAGTGAAAAAGCCAGATAAAAATTATTGTTAATGAAATTAGAATTCCCATTTTTACACTTTCTATTTTACAAAATGATATTAAGAAAAAGGAAGAATATCAATTGAACAAAAAAGTACACAGCAAGCAAATTACTTTTTATTTTGAAATTAAAAAATGAAAATGTGATCGCTGCTAAAAATGAAATTAAGAACCATGCAAAATAATTTTGAAGCGGAATATTTCCGTTTTGCCAATTCCAGTAATTTAATTTAATTGCAACAGGCTCTAACGCAAGATCAAATGCAACGCAAAGATTTGCGGCAAATAATGGAACAATAAATTTTGTTCTGATAATTTTTTGTGTAAAATTTATTGCACCCAGAATTACAAACATCCAATTAAACCCAATAATTAATGGCACTTCAAAAAATTTTAATCCGAGAGTATCACCATAAAAATAATTTCCGAAAATACTTCCTGTTTTAACTCCAATGATTTCCAGAATAACCGTAATTATAAAAACGAAAAATGACCAGATCAAAATGTGTTTGTCTTCGTAAAAATAAATATAAAAAAGTAAAATAATTCCAATGAGTAAAAGAGTGAACGGAGTTAAAAATATCATAAGATCGAAAGTAAGATTAAAAGAATGACCCAAAATCCCCACAAAGAAAATCAAAACGATAAATACGAAAATTTTTTTTTCTTTTAATATTTGCGCTGCTTCCATACGATCTCGTTTTTCAAATTTACTTTAATAGAATTGATCCCAATAAAAAAAAGAAATAGCATTTGAACAGGATGTAAAAAAATATTCATTAAAATATTTTGCTTACTTAAAATTGAATTTAGGATTCTGCTCAATAAAATCAGTATTACGGGAATAAAAAATACTGAATCAAAGATCAAAAATAAAAATGGCAGAAGAAAAATTACTTCAATGAAGATTAAAAAAGTTATGAAAACAAAAGGACTTAAATTAAATCCTGCAAAAAAATTTTTGGAAAATCCGTTAAATGCTTCGGCAAAAATTGAATACATTTTACAGGTTATCAAATTATTCCCGAGGAACGTCATCATTTTATTTCCGCTTGATTTTACGGCGCGGGCAATTTCCATGTCTTCAACAATTTTACCTGCAAAATTTTTATGCGTCCCAATTTGCTCGTAAGTTTTTTTATCTATCATTAAAAATTGTCCGTTAGCCGCAACAAATGAAGAAATTCTTGATGAATAAACTTTTCTCAAAGGAAGAAAATTTATAAGAAGCCAATCCATAAGCGGAACGATCAACTTTTCACCAAATGAATTTATTTTTTGCGTTGGAAAACATGTTAATAAATTCAATCTGTATTTTTCAAAATAGTAAATCGCCGAGTTTAAAGTTTGCGAGTCAAGCCAAACATCAGCATCAACAAAAATTAAAATTTCGCTTTTGGAATTTTGGTATAGTTGGTAACAAGCCCAATTTTTACCGATCCAATTTTCAGGAAGTGGTTCGCCTTCAATAATTTTTAAATTAGAATATTGTTTTGAAAAATCACTTGCAATTTTAAAAGTATTATCGGTGGAATTATCATCAAGCACAATAATTTCAGTACGTTTGTGCGATTGTGCTAAAACTGAATTTAAAATATTTGAAATATTATTTTCTTCATTCCGAGCAGGAATTAAAACTGAAACATCTATCGAAAAATTAAGATCATCATTTTTAAGTTTTGTAAACTCCGGTGCGGTAAATAAATTGTATAACGCAACGCAAAATGTTAAAGCTGAAAAAAATAAAATGAAATAAAAAATGAAAATCATTTTGCAGCCATTATTGAGTTTGAGGAAAAAAGATCAAAAATATAATTTTGTGAAATTGTTTCGGCATCAAGCATGCGTAAATTATCGTTGAACATTTTTTCATACTGATCAAAATCCGAAAGCACGCCCGATGCTGTTAAACAATTTCCAAATCGAACTGCAATAAAAGGATTTTTATCTTCGGCAAATTGAATCTTGAATGAAACGATCAAAACATTTACATCCGGTGAAACATCTTTTAAAAAATACTTTAATCCTTGCTTTAATGAAACCGGACGCGAATCATATGCTTCAATTTTGCCCTGCGGATAAATCACGGTCAAGTTTTTTTCATCATGCAGAATTTCTTTTGTGTAATTTGCAGTTTCGGTAATCGATTTTGGATTTTGCTGATTTATAGAATATGCGCCAAGATACTTGAAAAACCAATATTTATCGAGTTGATGCTCAAGCATCATAATATGAAAATATTTTTTGATCAATTTTGTGTTAAGAAAATCAATAAAAAATCCGTCCCACCATGAAAAATGATTTGGCGTAATTACCAATGGAAGTTTCGAATCAATTTTAGGCGGAGTATTCATCAAATAAAAATTGCTGAATTTGCTTCGCAATAATTTATTCAGATAAATATCAAAAAATAATCTTGCGTATTTATTATTATGCGATTTAATCATTTTCGTATTTTAAAATTAATTCAGATGTTATTTTTCCGGAAAGCAAAACCAATGGAATTCCGCCGCCGGGATGTGCGCTTCCGCCTGTAAAATATAGACCTTTATATTTTCGTGACTTGTTTTGCTGTCTTAAAAATGCTGCTTTTTTATTGTTGGATGAAATTCCGTAAATGCTTCCTTTGTAACTTCCGGTTTGCTTTTCAAGTTTATCGGGAGTTAAAATACCTTCAAAAATAATTTTTCCGGAAATATCAATCTGCAGGAAAGTGTTGATTTTATTGATGATTCTTTCTCTTATACGATTAATTTCATTTTCTTGGTCTTCAAAATTTCTAAACGGAGAATTTATCATCACAAACCAGTTTTCACAATTTTCAGGTGCATCTTCTTTTTTGAATTTAGAGGAAATGTAAATATAAATTGTTGGATCAAGTGGAATATTCTTTTCAATAAAAATCTCATCAAATTCTTTTTTATAATTTTCCGAAAATAAAATATTATGAATTTCCAAATCGCTTTTGATTTTTACACCCCAATAAAATACTATTGCGGAAGTTGAAAGATTTTCTTCGTTAATTATATTTCCGGGTGAATCAGCTTCGTTCAATAAATATTTATAAGTATTGTTTACATCAGCATTTGAAATTACTAGATCGAAATTATGAAATTTACCGTTTGTAGAAATTCCTTTTACAAAACTATTTTCAAAAATGATTTTTTCGACTTTTGAATTAAAATTGAATTTTACTCCTTTATTTTCAGCGATCTGATAAAGAGAATTCGGGAGTGCATAAATTCCTTCTTCAATAATAAATCCGCCTAAAATAAATTCAACGTAAGGAATTATGTTTAAAGTTGCCGGTGCTATAAATGGATTAGAACCGTTATAAGTTGCATATCTATCGAATAACTGAATCATTTTATCATCAGTAAAAAATGATTGATTTGCCTGATGAACAGTTCTGAAAGGGTCGATTTTATTGATGTTTAGTAAAGTTTTAAGCGCTGATGAATTTAGAAAAGTTGCCGGTTCTGAAAAACTTTTCATTAAAAATAATTCTGCGGTCAGATCATAAATATTTTTTGAATAAGCAAAATATTTATCAATTGAATTTGCTTTAACTGATGTTTTATTATCGATTTCATTTTTGAATTTTTGCAGATCGGAATACGCATTAATTATTTTTCCATCAGGATAAAAATATTTACAAAGCACATCAAGCTTTTTTACAGTAAAATATTTTGAAATATCTTCATTTATATATTCAAATAAATCTTGGATGACAAAAGGCATTGTTAAAAGGGATGGACCAGTATCAAATCTGAATCCGTTTTTGCAGATAACATTTGCTTTTCCGCCGGGAGTTGAATTTTGCTCGAATACTGTAACATCAAATTTATGTTGAGATAATCTTAACGCAGCAGAAATTCCTCCTAATCCCGCACCTATTACAGCGACTTTTTTTCGTTTAGCCATTTTTTGAAAATCAGATAAAAGAATAAATAAAAAGACAACAATGAAAACGAATAGAAAAAATCTTCAAATGGAATTGTTAAAAATCTGTTCCCCGAAAATGCATTTGGATTATACCAAACTACGGGAAGTGCAGTTAAAAAATAATTTACAAGTAAAAACGGAACATATGTAATTAAAACGTAAAGCCAAAAAATATTTGAACGTAAAAGTGATTCATTAAATATTATTGCAGCCAATAAAAAGAATGCGCAAAAAATTAATACCGTGAAAGTATAATATTGATTACTGAAAATTATAGCTGCAATAATGAAAACCACAACCGGAATAAAGAAAAAATATTTACTGAAATTGTAATGCTTTTCATTTAAATAAAATTTCAATGTTTCGTAAATGAAAATTGTGCTGTATGGAACGGTTATAAAAAAAAGAATTTCTTCCAGTGGAAGTCCGAAAAATTCAATTCCCAAAATATATTTCTCGTTAAATCCCCAATCACCGCGCGAAGCAGCGATCGCATCCCAAATAATAAAGACAGTTGAAACAATTATTATTGAAAGAAACAGCGGAAGAAAATTTTTATAATATTTAATATTTTTTTCAAAAGATAAAATTAACGGAACAATAATTATCAGAATGTTAATCAGTAAATATTTGCTCATCTTTGTGAATATAATGATAATAAATTTATTAATTGATCATTTTGATCTGAATGAAGTCTTTCACTTTCGATCATAAATTCAATGATTCCTTTTTGCAAATCAGCACTTACATTTGAATAATCTTTTTCTAACAAAAGTTCGTAAATAATATTTTTATCTTCATTCCGTTCATCAGAAACACCGAAAACACCGGGAATATTATGCAAAACCGCAAATCTTAAAAATCTAGTTTCGAGATCATCCGGTAAAATTTCAACCGCTTTGTTCAATTTCTTTACTCCCGAAATTACGAATTTGAATTTTGAATAAGGATCAAATGCGTGTTTGGCTTTTAGTGTTTCCAGCGCTCCTGTATAAGCCAGGATATTTGCTGGATATTTTCCTTCATCATCAGTAAAATTTTCTTTTATATAATTTATTAATTCATTGGTTGATTGTTTACTTTCTACCGCTTCGTAAAATTTATTTCTTATAAAATTTAATTTTGCTTTATCTTTTAAATTAAGATTTTCCGCCTTTATTATCAGTAACGGCGTAACCAGCAGAAACATTAATATCATTTTTATCATAATCGATTTTCAATTTCCTTTCTTTCAAGAATTTAACTTTCATCATACATTTCAATAAAATCAGTACTTTGCTGAAATTATTTATTCTTATTCTTTTTTCCAATAATTCTTCAACACTTGATCTTTTAACTTTTTGCAAAAGTGTCAGGTAATAAGAATAAGCAAGATAAACTCCCAATCTTACACCTTCAGGAAGTTGAATTATTCCGTTTAATGCTTCATCAAATTCCGCTTCGGCTTCTTTTACAAGCTTCTGTTTGCTTTCATTGTTTATCAAATTCAAATTATCAATTCCCGGTAAATAAATTCTGCCGCGTTCTTCAATATCACTTTTTATATCACGCAGAAAATTAATTTTTTGAAATGCAGAACCTAATTTTCGTGCGGGCTCAACTAAATGATTATACATTCTTTTATCGCCGTTGCAAAAAACGTGCAGGCACATCAATCCTACAGATTCAGCAGAGCCGTAAATATATTGATCGTAAAGATCTCTTCTGTAAGATGAATAATGCAGATCCATTTCCATACTATCCAAAAAAGCATCAATCAATTCTTTACCGATATTGTATTTATTTACTACTTGCTGAAACGAATGCAAAACAGGATTTGTAGAAATTTTATTTTGAATTGCGTAATAAGTATCAAAACGTAAATTACTTAATAAAGTTTGTTTATCAAACCCGTGAAAGCTATCAACAACTTCATCGGCGAGCCGAACAAATCCATAAATTCCGTAAATTCCATCTTTGTATTCATCAGAAAAAACTTTTATGCCAAGACTAAAAGAAGTGCTGTAACTTTTAGTTATGATTTGGCTTATCTTAAAACTTGTATCATGATAAAGTTGCATAATCTTCCTCTAGCCTTTCTGTTACTAATCGCGAACTTATTATTACCATCGGAAGTCCGGTCCCCGGAGTTGTTGATGCGCCTACATAATAAAGATTATTGAATTTTTCATCTTTATTTTTTGGTCTGAAAGCGCCGACTTGCATAATTCCGTGCGCAAGTCCTAATCCCGATCCTTTATATAAATTTAAAGTTTTTGCCCAATCATCGGGAGCAAGTACCTTTTTTACCAATGTATTTTTTGCAAGATTAAAATCAATTCTATTCGACAAATCCTTAATGATAATTTCCGCAAAATCTTCCTTATCGCTCCAAACTTTTTTGTAGCGCAAATCAGGCACAGGACAAAGAATAAAGATATTTTCGCAGCCTTCAGGAGCGCATTCTTTATAAGATTTAGTTGAAACATTCACGTAATAATAAGGATTGTTAGGCGTTACCGAAGATGTAAAGATTTTGCTTGCGTAATCTTTGAAATTTTTACCGAGAAAATAATTATGCAATTCCAAATTAGGAATTTCACCTTTTACTCCAAGGTAGATTGTGAACGGAGCTAAAGTCCATTCCATTTTATCTAATTTTTCTTCAGTGAAATTTTTTCTGTTCAGAATTTGTCCGCGGAAAGAAGCCGCATCCGAATTTGAAATAAAAATATCAGCTTGCCACAAATTTCCTTTTTGATCAACAAAACTTTCAACGCTTCCGTTGTGTGAATTTACATTAACAATTTCAGTATCATAATGAATTTTTACATTATATTTATTTAGGAGGATCATTAACTCTTCAACAAGTTTATACATTCCGCCTTCAATCTTCCAATATCCGTTGTGTCGCATTTCTGTATAATTTAGCAGCGAATAAATTGAAGGAGTTTGAAACGGAGTTGAACCTAAAAAGAAAGCAACAAGCGAAAAAATAATTCTGATCTCTTCAGAAGAAAAAGTTTTTTCAACTTCGCTCCACATATTTTTGAAAAGATAAGGAAGATGTTTCATCGGAACTGTTGTAAGTTTCAAAATATATTCAAATTTATTTTTGAAATTTGATTTTACGACTTTATCTTCCGTATCGTGGAAAAAATTTCCTGCACGTTGTAAATATTTTTCGGCTTTTGCAGCTAAATTTGGTTCAATGTTTTTGAACTCTTGTTCAAGTTTTTCAAGGTCTTTGTAAATTTTGAACGGCTCTTTTCTACCTTCAAAGAAAACTTGATATAAAGGTTCAAGTTCGGTTAATTTCAAAGGATTTTTTTCGCCTATGCTTGTAAATAATTCATCGAGTTCGTAAGTCATGCTCATAAAAGAAGGACCAAGATCAAACTTAAATCCTTCCATTGAAATTTGATTCAGCCTTCCACCGGGCGAATTATGTTTTTCCAGAATTGTAACATCATTTCCTTTTGCTGCCAAACGCAAAGCTGTGGAAATTCCGCCAAGTCCCGAACCGATGATAATTATCTTTTTCATTTTAATCTTGTATAAAATTTGTCTAATATTTAATAAACTTATAAAAATTTCTTTAAGTTCCAAATATTTTAAAAATAAATTCCGGATAACGAAAAAATGCTATTAAATTTGAAATTCTTTTTAATAAGGAATATATTCTAAAATGAAATTTCCGGATTTTGCCGGTTAACTGAAATGTTCAAATTAATGAGGATCTAATGAGAATTTTTAAAAAGTTTACGCGAAAAAAAGTTATAAGTTCTTTTATCGCAATTTTTGGCTTTATGCTTTTAGCATTTGCCGCGCCCGTTTTGGAAGAAGGAATGTATCCGCTTAGCGAAATTCACAAAGTCAATTTAAAAGATGCCGGACTTAAAATTGACGTTAAAGATGTTTATAATCCCGATGGAATCAGTCTTGTTGATGCGCTTGTAAATGTCGGCGGCTGCACCGGTTCATTTGTTTCTGAAGATGGATTGATAATTACAAATCATCATTGTGTCTTTGGTGCGCTTCAAGCGGCAAGCACAGTTGAAAACGATTATATTGAAAAGGGATTTAAAGCAAATACACACGAAGAAGAAATTGAAGCAAAAGGAACAATTTGCAGAATTACGGATTCTTATGATGATGTTTCTGATGAAATTTTAAATTCGGTTAAAGAAATTAAAGATCCCGCAGAAAGAACAAAAAAAATAGAAGCGAAAATTAAAGAAATTGAAAAATCAGCCGAAAAAAAAGATTCAACAATCCAGGCACAAGTTTCTGAAATGTTTGAAGGAAAAACTTACGTTCTTTTCAGATATAAAGTTATAAAAGATGTAAGAATTGTTTATGTTCCTCCAAGAACTATCGGCGAATTTGGCGGCGAAAGCGACAACTGGGTTTGGCCGAGACATACAGGTGATTTTTCATTTATGCGTGCTTATGTTTCAAAAGATGGAAAACCCGCTGAATTTTCAAAAGATAATGTTCCTTACAAACCGAAAAAATTCTTGAAAGTAAATCCGAACGGCGCTGAAGAAGGGGACTTCCTTTTTATTTTGGGTTATCCGGGAAGAACTTTCAGACATAAACCGGCGGCATTTTTAGAGTTTCAGGAAAAATATCAATTGCCGTATATTTCGGATCTTTATGATTATCAAATTGATTTTATGAAAGAATTAAGCAAGCAAGATCCTGAAGAAAATGTAAAATTGGCTTCAAGAATTAAAAGTCTGGCTAACGTTACGAAAAATTATAAAGGAAAATTGAAAGGTTTGCGCGAACTTTCATTAGTAGAAAATAAAAAAAATGAAGAAAGAGAAATTCAAAAATTTATTGATGCCGATAAAAATTTAAAATCAGAATACGGAAATTTGTTCGAGCAGACAAATCAAGTTTATTCAAAATTATTCAAAAATGCGAAAAGAGATCTTTGGCTTAGTCAAATTTTCAGAGCATCAACTTTATTAAGAGCAGCCGAAATTGTTCTTAAGAACGCAGAAAAATTAGATACATTGAAAGGCGATAAAAAAGAAGATCATATAAAAAATCAGGTTCCAAAAACCGTAAAAAGCGCTGAACTTTTGTATAACAGATACAGCGAAAAAGCTGATAAAGAACTTTTAGCAAAAATGATAATTGATGCAAAAGATCTTCCCGAAAATTCAAATGTTCAGGCAATTGAAGAGTTGAGCAATAAATACAGTACCGAAAAAGAGATCAGAAATTTTGTGAACTCTGCTGTTGAAAATAATAAAATTGCAGATCCGGAATATTTTAAAGAACTTCTAACAAAATCAAAAGATGAAATTCTTGCTTTAAATAATCCTTTAATAAGTTTGGCTAACGGAATTTTGAAGCAGGAAAAATCTTTAGAAAATGAAAGAAAGAAAATTGAAGGAACACTTGATGAACTTTCTGCACAATTGATCGAAGTAAAAAGATTGTACAAAAAACAATCATTCGTTCCCGATGCAAACAGCACTTTGCGTTTAACTTTCGGTTACGTAAAAGGTTACTCCCCGGTTGATGCGGTTTATTACAAACCGGTAACCACGCTTGAAGGAATTATAGAAAAAAGTTACCAGGGCGGAGATTACAAAGTTTACGAAAAACTTGTTGAACTTTTTAACAAAAAAGATTTCGGAAAATTTTACAGTAAGAAAGCCGGCGGACTTCCAGTTGCAATTCTTTATAATATGGATACAACCGGCGGAAATTCCGGCAGTCCGATTTTGAACGCTTACGGTGAACTTATTGGAGTAAATTTTGACAGAGCTTACGAAGCAACAATTAATGATTACGCCTGGAGCGAAGATTACAGCAGATCTATCGGTGTTGATATCCGCTATGTTTTATGGGTAACTCAAAAAATAGGCGGCGCTGATTTTCTATTAAAAGAAATGAAGATCAATTTATAAAGAGATAAAATAAATTGCCGGAAATAATTTACAAAAATTACAGGCATTAAAATGTGGGCGCAAATTTTTTTGCGCCTTTTTTATTTTATTTATTGATTAAGTTTGCAAAAATTCGTAACTATCACTTATACCCATCATCTTTAGATATATTGTCCGGAAATTTTTGTATTCGCTTTCCTGCTCGGGTTAAGTTAATTAATATTTAACTCAAACTTTAATTGGAGAATGCTTTATGAAAAAAAGCTCCCATTCCGCAAAATTGCCAAAACTTATTGGCATCATTTCTTTATTTTTGATCGTCTCTTTTGTTTTTATTAACGGTTGTACAGAACAAACTCAAAATCCTTCTGATTCGGTAAATCCTTCGCAATTAGTTCTTTTGGGAAAAGACAATCCTGCAGTTAAAAACGCAATTGAAAAGCAGGAAAAACACACTGCAAAATTAATGGAAGAAAGCGATATTTTAGGAACTGCTGTAGGTGTCGATGAAAAAGGCCGCCCTGCAATTTTAGTTTACATCAATAATAAAAGCATGAAATTATCAAAAGTATCTGCAAATGTTCCAAATGAAATTGAAGGCGTTAGGGTAATAAAAAGTTACTCGGAACCATTTAAAGCATTCTTCCAGAAAGGCGGAAAGCCGGGCGGCGGCGGAAAAATTGACACTAAAGCAAAACAAAATGCGCCAATAAAACTAGGAACTTCAGGCGGCTGGGGTCATGATTATGCAAACGGATATTGCTGTGGCGGAACTTTAGGTTCATTGATCCAAATAGGTACAAGCAAATATATTTTAAGCAATTATCACGTTTTGGCAGCAGATATTATCTCCGGTGGAAATAATAAAGTTGCACAAACAGGTGATCCTGTTATTCAGCCCGGATTAATTGATATTAATTGCAATTCAGCAAATGCAAATGTTGTGGCAACTTTAGATGTAAGCAGAAAAACTTTGCCAAATGAAAATATTGATGCTGCGATCGCAAAAGTTGTACCCGGAATGGTTGATGAATCAGGTGCTATTTTGGGAATCGGAACACTTTCTAAAGATATTGTTGCTGCTTACATAAACCAGGGCGTTAAAAAAACCGGAAGGACAACAGGATTTTCAACAAGTTCTGTAAGCGGACTTAACGCAACAATTAGAGTTACTTATGAAAATGAATGTGCTGGAACAGAAGCTTTCACTAAAACTTTTACCGGACAAATTGTAATTGCAAACAGAGGATCAAAATTCTTAGCCGGCGGTGATTCCGGTTCACTTATGGTTGAAAATGTTTCAACAAATCCCAGAGCAATTGGATTGCTATTTGCAGGAAGCAGTTCAACAGCAATTGCAAATCCTATCGGTGAAGTGTTAAGTTTTTACGGCGCAACAATGGTAGGACAATAATCAAAAAATATTTTATGCCTGCTGAATTTCCGGCAGGCAGAATTATAAACTATGAAATTATATATAATACTTTTTTCAATTTTAATTGGACTTAATTCATGCGGAAAAAGTTCTTCAAACACAATGCAAGATGATAAAATTTTTGAAGTAGTTGATAAACATTCGCCTGAATTGATGGAAATTCCGGGCGTTGCCGGAGTTTATGTAGGAATGTTAAAAGATAATAAAACCTACTGCATCAAAGTTATGGCAGAAAAAATTACGCCCGAACTTCAAAAAGAAATTCCGGATGAAATTGAAGGATACAAAGTTCTGATTGAAGAAACCGGTGAAATTAAACCGATGTAAATTTGACTATTAAATTAATTAAAAAGCCCGGAAAAATTTCCGGGCTTTTTTGTTTACCAAAATATTTTTCATTATATAAAATTTCTATTTACCAAAACTTCAAAATTAATTTGTAAAAAATTAGAAATTTCAAAAAAATATTTTCTTTAAGATCAATTTTTTATTTCGTACAAATTCGGATTATGCTCAACTTCAATAAAATTAAAAATTCTTTCAGCGCCGGCTTTTGTAGCAATTTTTTCGGCAGTATCTTTTTCAAGTTGGGAATCAACAATGCCACTTAAATTTACCATTCCGTTATAGACCGTTACTTTTATTTTTTCGCTTTCTAAAACAGGCGAGTTGTAAAGCTGATTATATATACTTTCCAAAATTTCCCAGTCACGCGCAATATCGCCTTCATCTGCCGCCCGCAAATTATTTTCAACACCAATAACTCCCGTTCCGCTTAATGCAATACTTTCTGCTCTGATCAATTCTTTTTTGTTGCGGACTGTTCCGTTCAAATAAACAACTCCGTTTTGAGATCTCAGATCCAAATTTGAAGTGCTTAAAACAGGATCATTTAAAAATGAATTTCTTAAATTATTTTGAATTTCATCATCCTTAATTGGAGAATCAAACATCGGCGCTGTGGAATTTTCAGTTGAAGTTTGAGGATTTTCATCCGTGGTTTGAGCAAAATTCAAGCTTGAAATAACAAACAGAAAAGCAAAAATAAAAAGTGATTTATCGAAAAATGATTTATACATAATTACTCCTCCTTAAACATCGTTCTTAATTTTATCATCTATTAATCATTCTAAAAAAAATAGATATGAATTCAAGCCAAATTATTTAGATTAAATTTCGATTAAAAAGTGATCCTGAAATTTGTAATGCTGAATTTATGCAGATAATTTCCCGTATATTTAGAAGCAGCTAAAAGATGAAATTCAAAATCTGAAAATAATTTTAAATCGAATAAATTTTTCGTGAAAATTATAAAAAGAGTTTTATATTAGAACTATCGGCAAAAAAAAGTTTTCAAAGATTTCCGTTTTACAAATTCCACTAAATACGAGGAAAAAATGAGAACAAAAGCGAGCATAAAAGGGCATCCTGTTCATGCTATGTTGGTCCCGTTCCCGGTCGCATTTTTTACGGGAGTATTGATATTTGATCTGCTTACTTTAATCAATATGAATTTTGAATTTTGGCAAACTTCAATTCATTTAACCATTGCAGGAATCATTTCGGCTTTTGCTGCCGCAGTTCCCGGTTATATTGATTTTCAATACAGTGTGCCGCCAAATAGTTCTGCTAGAAAAAGAGCATCAACTCACATGTTAATCAATCTTTCAGTGGTTGCGGCATTTTATCTTTCATACCTTTTCAAAAGCGCATCTTACAATGAAGTAAATTATTTTGCAATAGCATTGGATCTAATAAGTGTTGTTGCGTTATCGTTTTCAGGATGGATGGGCGGAACTCTTGTAACCCGCAATTTTATTGGTCCGGATCACCGTTACGCGCATTCAACAAAATGGAAAGAAGAAAATATTAAGTCTGATGAAAAACTGATTAAAGTTGCAGATAATGATGAGTTAAAAAAAGATCAGATGAAATTGGTAATTGTTAACGGAAATAGAATTGTAATCGGAAGATCTGAAAGCGGCTATTCTGCTTTTGAAGATCATTGCACGCACAGAGGCGGATCGCTTGCAGGCGGAGTTCTAATTTGCGATACGGTTCAATGTTTATGGCACGGTTCGCAGTTCAATATTAAAACAGGCGAAGTAAAAGCCGGTCCGGCTGAAAATAAAATTAAAATTTACGGACTTGAAGAAAATGATAACGGAATTTTCTTAAAATTGTAACTTGAATACAAATTTTAATGTTAAAATAATTTTTATAAGTGAAAATTGAAATCAGTTTTGTTGATTTCAATTCAATTACCTTGATTAAACAAATATTATCCTTTACATTATTTGTATAATCAAAATAAAAGGAAAAGTTATGGCAAAAATGGAAGTATCTGTTCCTCATAATTTAGGACAAGATGAAGCACGAAAAAGAATTGATAATTTTTTAGCTGAATTAAAAAAACAATTCGGAACTCAAGTTAGCGATGTAAACGAAAGCTGGAGTGGAAATAAAGGATCATTCGCACTAAAAGCTATGGGAATGTCACTCGATGGAAACATTACCGTAAATGAAAATAATGTTACTGTTGATGGTTCGCTGCCTATGATGGCAACTCCTTTCAAAGGTACGATTGAAAGTACTATTCGGGAAAATTTGCAAAAAGTTTTAAGTTAAATTTTATCAAAAAACTTTTTTCTGAAAGAGTTCCGTAAAAATTTCTTTTATTGGAAAAAAATCTGTTCAGATATAAAATGAGGATCTAATGAAAAAAGCATTGATAATTGCGGGAATTATTTTTGTGCTGTTAATCGGCGCATTAATTATAATTCCCTTTTTATTTGAAGATCAAATTGCAATTGCCGTTAAAAATCAGGCAAACAAAAATTTGAACGCCCGCGTTGATTTTAAAGATGTAAGCTTAAGTTTGTTCGAAGATTTTCCCAACATTACTATGAATCTTAACAATCTTACAATTGTAAACAAAGAGCCTTTCGAAGGCGATACGCTTTTATCAATGGAGCAATTTGAAGCATCTGTAAATACGTGGAGCGTAATAAGCGGAAACCAAATGGTGATCGAAAAGATCAATCTTCAAAGACCAAACATTTTTGTTTTCGTTAATAAAGACAGTATTGCGAATTATGATATCGCAAAAGAAACGGAAGTAAAACAAGAAGATACAATTGAAGTTGAAACTTCAGAAGGCGAACTTAATCTTGCATTAAAAGAATATTCCGTAACCGATGCGAATATTGTTTATGTTGATGAAACTTCCGGTATGATGGCAACAATTAAAAATCTTTCGCACAAAGGAAGCGGAGATTTTACCAAGGGAGATTTTAATCTTGATACAGAAACCGAAATTGAAGAATTAAGTTTTCAAAGTTCAGGCGTTACTTATTTGAATAAAGCAAATCTGTTTTTTGATATGCTGTTAAATGCAAATATGCCGCAAAATAAATTCACTTTAAAAGAAAATGAATTACGTTTGAATAATCTTTCAGTAAAATTTGATGGCTTTGTTCAAATGCAGGATAGCAGCATTGTTATTGATTTGAAATTCAATTCGCCGCGTAATAATTTCAAAGATATAATTTCGCTTATTCCCGCAATTTACTCTCAGGATTTTGACGGATTGGAATCATCCGGAGAAATGAGTCTGGATGGATTTGTAAACGGAGTTTACGCAGAAAACAGAATGCCGGCTTTCGATATAAAATTGAACGTTAACAATGGAATGTTTAAATATCCGAAACTTCCTACTCCCGTCAATAATGTCAATATGAATCTTGCGATTAATAATCCGGGAGGATCACCCGATAATACTGTAGTTGATCTGCAAAGATTGCATTTGGAATTAGGAAACGAGCCGATTGATGCAACCTTAAAAGTTACAACTCCGCAATCAAATCCGAACATTGATACAAAAATGAAAGGAAGAATTGATCTCGGAAAATTAAAGGATGCAATTCAACTTGAAGATGTTACAAAATTAGCGGGAATAATTAATGCCGATTTTTCAGCACGCGGAAGTTTGGCTGATGCTGAAAATAAACGTTTGGAAAATTTTTCCGCCAACGGAAAAGTTGAAGTTTTAAACATTCAATACGCAGCAAAAGATCTGCCGCAGGAAGTAAATGTTAAGCAGGGAGTATTAACACTTTCACCGCAAAACTTTAATTTAAATAATTTTGTAATGACAATCGGCAAAAGTGATTTAAATGCAAGCGGTAATTTGAATAATGTACTTTCGTACGTATTAAGTGATGCTGTGCTGATCGGAAATTTAAATGTAACATCGAACTTTTTCGATCTTAATCCTTTAATGCAGGATGAAGAAAAACAAACTCAACAAACCGATACATCAAAAGTTGAGGCAGTAGAAATTCCGGCGAATATTAATTTCACGATGAATTCCAAATTCAATAAATTAATTTATGATAATTTGACTTTGGAAAATGTGAACGGAACAATAATAATTGCGGATTCCAAAGTTAATATGCGTTCTTTAAAAATGAATTTGCTTGGCGGATCGCTTGTAGCAGATGGATTTTACGCAGCGCCCGAAGGAACTGAGCCGGCAATTTCTTTCAATCTTGATATTACTAATTTTGATATCGGACAAGCGTTTGAAAGTTTTGTAACAGTTAGACAATTTGCTCCGATGGCACAATACATTAACGGAAAGTTTAGTTCAAAATTAAACATGGCAAGTCCGTTAACAGCAGATATGATGCCTGTTTGGAACAGCTTTAACAGTACCGGAACACTGACTATAGCAAATGCGCAGGTGAAAAATTTCAAGCCTTTCAATCAAGTTGCAGATAAATTAAAGATCAATGAATTAAAAGATCCGACTTTAACAAGGATCAATCCTTCATTCAAAATTAATAACGGAAGATTTGCGGTTGAGCCATTTAATATTAAAGTTGCCAATTACGATCTTTCGCTTAGCGGATCAACAGGAATTGATAAAACGATTGAATATGTTATGGGGCTCGAAATTCCTGCTGAAAAATTAAAAAATCAGGCGAACTCTGCGATTGCAGGTCTTGTTGGAAAAGATCTTGATCTTGTAGGCAGCGGAAAAATTGAATTGGAAGCCTTGATAAAAGGCACGATCGAAGATCCGAAAATTACAACATCTGCTTCCGATATTGTTCAACAGCAAACAGAACAAGTAAAAGAAGAAGTTAAGCAGCAAATAAATCAGGAAATTGAACAGCAAAAACAAGAGATAACAAAAGAAGCTGAAAAAAGAGCGGACACTTTAAAAGAGGAATTAAAAGATAAAGCAAAAGATAAATTGAAAGATCTTTTTAAACGTCCGTAAAATCAAAATAAAAAAGCTCCGGAAAATTTCCGGAGCTTTTTTATTTTAAACAGATTTCATAATTTGAAATAAATATTTTATGGATTATTTATGAACATTCTGCCTGATATAGATTATTTTGATTCACCGATAGGAAAGATAAAAATTAAAGCTGCGAATGAGAAAATTTATTTTCTCAAATTTATTGATTGCGAAGATGAAGAAATTAAAAAATCTGAAGTAACGGAAAATTGCAAACTTCAGTTGGATCAATATTTTCAGGGCAAACGTAAAACTTTTGAAATTGATTTTCATTTAGACGGAACTCAATTTCAAAGAAACGTATTGAATGAAGTTTATAAAATTCCATTCGGTAAAACTGCATCTTATATGGATATTGCTTCATCCATCGGAAATTTAAAATCAATAAGAGCAGTCGGCTCGGCAAACGGAAAAAATCAAATTCCCATAATTATTCCTTGTCACAGAATTGTAGGCGCTAACGGAAAACTTGTTGGATATAATGGCGGAATGTGGCGGAAAGAGTGGCTACTAAAACATGAACAAAGCTATTTAACTTTATTTTGATTTTCAAAATTAAATTAAAATTAATCTCTGTACCTTTTCGTTTTTGCGGGAGAAAGATCAACTAAAACGGCAATTACAATACCGATAATAGGGATTGCGGTCCAATTATTATCAAAATAATTTATAACAACGCTGTACCAAAGCAAGGTTGCAGGCATAAAAATAAAACCTAAGATCGGAATCCAAAATGTATTAAAAACTCCCTGGAACCAATTTGTAAAAAACCATAAAATAAAAATTGAAATTCTGGGTATTATAAAAGCAATTAAAAATAAAATGAAAATCATTTGAATCTCCGTTTAAAAATAAGTTAAAAATTATTTTTTTGAAAAGAAAAAATATTTTTCTATCTTAGACTTTATGAAAATTAAAAAACAAAATATCATTCGCACAGTTACCGTAAAATTGCATCATCATAGCCATCATATTCATTATTATGGAAGTGCCGGATTATATTAATTTTTTATATAGATGATTTTTTAACCCCGGCAAATTTGTCGGGGTTTTTTGTTTTAAACACACGGAAAATATTTTATGGAAAATGGAAATTTAAAATTAGCAATTCAGAAAAAAGGAAGACTTTCGGAAAAATCTTTGGATCTTTTGAAACTTTGCGGATTGGATATTGAAACTTATTCCGAAAGGCTTTTAGTTTCTGCAAAAAATTTCAAAGCGGATATTTTATTTTTACGCGATGATGATATTCCCGAATACGTGCAGGATGGCGTTGCTGATTTGGGAATTGTCGGCGAAAATGTTGTGTATGAAAAAAATACACAAGTAAATATTATCCAAAAACTCGGATTCGGCGGATGTAAATTAATGATTGCTGCACCAGATGAAAATTTTCCTGAAAATATTGAAGATCTGAATGGAAAAAGAATTGCAACTTCCTACCCGCGCATTCTTCAAAAATTTTTGAATGAAAATAATATCAATGCAAAAATAATTGAAATCAGCGGCTCTGTTGAAATTGCTCCATCGTTGGGTGTAGCCGATTTTATTTGCGATATAGTTTCAACCGGCACTACTTTGATGATGAACAAATTAAAAAAATCATTTAAAGTTTTTGAATCGGAAGCGGTTTTAATTTCATCGAGTAAAAACGGATTGAGCGAAGAAAAAAAACAAACTTTGAACGAACTTTTTACAAGAATTAATTCAGTATTAACGGCAAAAAATTCAAAATATTTGATGATGAACATTCCTAAAAATTCACTCGAAAAAATCACGAAAATAATTCCATCACTTAAAAGTCCGACGGTGCTAAATCTTGCCGATGAAAAATCTCTGGCAATTCACGCAGTAATTCCGGCAGAAAAATTTTGGAGTGTCGTAAGTGAATTAAAATCTGAAGGAGCTTCAGGCATTCTTTTATTACCAATAGAAAATATGATTTTATGAAAAATTACATTTACAAATATTTATCCCAAATCGAGTTAAATGAGCTTTTGCAAAGACCTGCAATTGATTTGGAAAAAACTATCGAAATTGTAAAACCGGTTTTAAATGAAATTAAATCCGGCGGAATTGAAGCAGTTTATAAATATGCTGAAAAATTTGAAGGCTTAAAAAATAAAAATCTTCTTGTAAATGATGAAGAATTTGATGTAGCAGAAAAATCAATTGATGCGAAAATAAAATCAGCGATTGATTCAGCTTATGAAAATATTTTTAAGTTTCATAAAAGACAATTTCCGCAGAATTATGAAGTTGAAACCTTGGCGGGCGTGAAATGCTCTCGTGAATTTCGTGCTATTGAAAATGTCGGACTTTACATTCCCGGCGGCAATGCGGTTTTACCTTCAACTATGTTAATGCTCGGCGTACCCGCTAAAATTGCAGGATGCAAAAGAATTGTTGCTTGTTCACCTTCAAAGAACGGAGTTGTAAACAACATCTTACTTTATACCGCAAAAAAGATAGGAGTAAATGAATTTTATAAAACCGGCGGAGCACAGGCGGTTGGTTTAATGGCGTACGGCACAAATGAAATAAAAAAAGTTGAAAAAATATTCGGTCCCGGAAATCAATTTGTAACAGTTGCCAAAATGCTTGTAAGTATTGATATGAAAGGTTGCACTATAGATATGCCCGCAGGACCAAGCGAAGTTTTAATAATTGCAGATAAATCTGCAAATGCTGAATTTATTGCGGCTGATTTGCTTTCGCAAGCAGAGCATGGAAAAGATTCGCAAGTGATCTTGATTTCAAATTCAGAATTAATTATTGAAAAAGTGAATGATGAAATTCAAAAACAAATTATGCAATTGCCGAGAAAAGATTTTGCTAATAAATCTTTGGAAAATGCATTTTCATTACTTGTTGAAAATATTGATCAAGCAATAAATTTCAGTAATGATTACGCACCTGAACACTTGATTTTACATGTTCAAAATGCGGAAAGTTTAAAATCAAAAATCCAAAATGCCGGCTCGGTTTTTCTTGGTGAATACTCTCCCGAAAGTGCAGGCGATTACGCAAGCGGAACAAATCACTCTTTACCAACTTACGGCTATGCAAAATCTTTTGGCGGAGTAACAGTTGAAAGTTTTATGAAATCGATCACTTTTCAAAATCTTACAAAAGCGGGATTGAAAAATATTTCAAAAACAGTTGAAAATTTGGCAGATGCCGAAGAACTTTTTGCTCATAAAAATGCTGTTTCAATTAGATTAAAGTGAAATAAAAAACAAAACTAAAGTGTAAAATTATGATAGAAAATTTAGTTAGAGAAAATATCAAAAAATTAAAGCCGTACATATCTGCGCGTGATGAATATTCAGATGGGATTTTACTTGATGCAAATGAAAACAGTTTAGGCTCAACATATTGTGAAAATGAACTGGAATTGAATCGCTATCCTGATCCGCATCAAAAAGATCTGAAAAATATTATTGGAAAATATTTTAAGATCACTTTAGAAAATTTATTTTTTGGTGTCGGCTCGGATGAAATAATTGATCTTTTGATAAGAATATTTTGTGAGCCCGCAAAAGATAAAATAATAATTTTGGATCCGACATACGGAATGTACAAAGTTGCATGCGATATAAATAATGTTGAAGCGGTTTCAGTAAGCTTAGATCAAGATTTTCAAATTGATCATAACTTAATTCAAAAACATTATGATGAAAAAGTTAAAATAATTTTCCTTTGTTCGCCGAATAATCCAACGGGAAATTTGATTAATAAAAAAGATATTCTGAAGTTATGTAGTTTAAACACAATAATTGTTGTTGATGAAGCGTATATGGATTTTGCTGAAGAAAATTCACTACTTAAAGAAGTAGAGCAATTTGAAAATTTAGTTGTGCTAAGAACATTTTCAAAAGCATGGGGATTGGCGGGAATCCGCTTAGGATTTTGTGCAGCAAATCCTGAGATCATAAAATATTTATTCAAAGTTAAAGCGCCATATAATATAAATACGCTTACGAGATCTGCAGCAAAAAATGCAATTGAAAATTTTGAAAAGAAAGATCAATTTGTTAAGGAAATAATTGAGGAAAGAGAGAAATTATTTACTGAACTGAATAAAATTCCGCAAGTTGAAAAAGTATTTTTATCATCAGCTAATTATATCTTATTCAAGATAAAAGATGCAAAAATTGTACAAAAAAAATTAGCGGAAAAAGGAATTGTAATTCGTGATAGAAGCAATTATAATATGCTTGAAAATTGTTTGCGAGTTACAATAGGCACAAAAAAAGAAAATGAAATATTAGTAGAAAAATTGAAAAATCTATATGAAGAAAATTAAGATAACAAAAGAATTATTTAATTTGAGCTCACCGCTTTCAGACGGATTGATAAGCGGATTTAAAATGCTTTGCGAAAATAATTTTGCGATTGAAATTAGTAATTACGAAAAAAATGTTGACCCGGTAATCCAAAATATTCTTGCATTGGAAAAAGTTGAGATCAATGTTAAAGTGGAAAATGAATATGAAGTTTATCATAAATTATCTGTGCAAAAAAAGAAAAAAGGAAGAAAAGGCAGCATAATTTTAGATGATGAAAAAGAATTTTCATCATTTGAAAGTGCCGTAAATTTTTTGCTTAAATTAAATGATAGAATTTCAAAGCATGTTAGAAAAACGAAAGAAACCGATATAAGCGTATATGTAAATATTGATGGAAAAGGAGAATCATCAATATTTACGGGTGTTGGATTTTTTGATCACATGTTGGAACAAATTGCTAAGCATGGAAATATTGATCTGGAAATTAATGTAAAAGGTGATCTTTTTGTTGATGAACATCATACAGTTGAAGATGTTGGAATTACGCTGGGCACCGCATTAAATGAGGCTTTGGGAGAAAAACGAGGAATTAAAAGATATAGTTTTTTTCTTCCAATGGATGAAACAATTGCTAAATGCGCCATTGATTTAAGCGGCAGAGCTTTTCTGAATTTTAAATGTGATTTTAAAAGAGAAAAGGTCGGTGATTTTCCAACAGAACTTGCAGAAGATTTTTTTCGCGGTCTTGCTTCAGGAATGAAAGCAAATATTTATTTAAGATCTAAAGGAAGAAATGATCATCACAAACTTGAATCTTTATTCAAAGCATTTGCAAAATCGTTAAATGAAGCGTGCAGATTTGATGAAAGAACTATGGGAAGAATACCTTCCACAAAGGAAAAATTATGATAGCAATTATTGAATACGGCGCAGGAAATACAGCATCTGTTGCAAATGCATTAAACCGTTTGGAAAAAAAATTTTTAATTACAAATCAGGAAACTGAAATTTTAAAATCTGATAAAATAATTTTTCCCGGAGTCGGCGAAGCATCTTTTGCAATAAGGCAATTGCACAAAAATAACTTAATAAATGTTTTACGCTTAGTGAAAAAGCCGTTGTTAGGAATTTGTCTTGGAATGCAGCTACTTGCAGAATTTTCAAAAGAAGGAAATGTTGCCTGTCTTGGATTAATTTCAGGGACTGCTGAAAAATTTGATCAGTCGAAAGTTACAGTTCCGCATATGGGCTGGAACGAAATAAAAATTATAAAACAAAGTAATTTGTTTAACGGAATAAATTCCGGCGAGTATTTTTATTTCGCAAATTCGTTTTACTTACCGGTTAATGAATTTACAACATCATCAGCAAATCATGAAGTTGATTTTTCAGCTTCAATTGAAAAAGAGAATTTTTACGGAGTACAGTTTCACCCTGAAAAAAGCGGCGAGGCCGGATTAAAATTATTACAAAATTTTACTGAATTATGATTCATTAAATATAAAGGAAAAAATTTGAAAGTAATTCCTGCAATAGATGTTTATGAGAATAAAGTCGTTCGACTTGAAAAAGGTGATTTTAACAAAGTGAAAGTTTATGCTGATTCAGCAATTGAACAGTCAAAAATTTTCAATTCACATGGCTTTAAATATTTGCACATTGTTGATCTGATTGGTTCAAAAACAGGATCTATTAATATTAAAGGAGTAATTAAACAGATTAAATCCGGGACGGGTCTTGAAATTCAATTCGGCGGCGGAATAAGAAATTATGAAACAGCAAAAGATTTAATTGATTTAGGTGTTTCGAAAATTATAATCGGTTCACTTTCAATTATAAATCAAAATGAATTTGAAAAAATAATTTCCATTGCAGGCGCAGATAAAATTATAATTGCTGCCGATGTAATTAACGAAAATATTGCTGTAAAAGGCTGGACTGAAAACAGCAGGAAAAATCTTTTTGAACATATTGATTATTGTGTGAATTTGGGAATTGAAGAATTTCTTTGTACGGATATTTCAAAGGATGGAATGCTAAGCGGAACTAATCTTGAACTTTATAGACGAATTATGAATCAAAATTCAAAAATAAAATTAATTGCTTCCGGCGGGATAAAAGATATTGAAGATGTTAAAAAAGTAAAAGAAGCCAGTATTTACGGGGCTGTTGTAGGCAGGGCAATTTACGAAAATAAAATTAATCTAAAGGAACTTGTAAAAATTGATTGCTAAAAGAATAATTCCTTGTCTTGATGTTAAAGACGGAAAAGTTGTAAAAGGTACAAATTTTGTAAATCTGGTTGATGCCGGTGATGCAGTTGAACTTTCGGAACGTTATGTAAAAGAAGGCGCTGATGAAATTGTTTTTCTTGATATAACCGCTTCTGCTGAAAAACGAAAGACATTTATTTCATTGGTTGAAGATGTTGCCTGTGCAATTCAAATTCCATTTACGGTTGGCGGTGGCATTTCTGAACTGAAAGACATTGAAAATTTATTGCGGGCAGGTGCTGATAAAGTTTCATTGAATTCTTCCATAGTGAAAAATCCTGATCTAATAAAAGATTCTGCTAAAAGATTCGGAAGTCAGGCAATTGTCGCGGCGATTGATGTGAAATTTATAAATGGAAATTATAAAGTATTCGTAAAAGGCGGCAGAGAAGAAACTGAACTTTACGGATTTGATTGGTGTAAAAAAGTTGAAGAACTAGGCGCGGGTGAAATTCTTTTGACATCAATGGATAAAGACGGTACAAGATCAGGATACGATATTGAGTTTTTGAAAAAATTAAAATCTCATGTTTCAATTCCCGTAATTGCATCGGGCGGTGCCGGTGATGAAAAAGATTTTCTGGATGCCTTTAATATATCCAATGTTGATGCATGTTTAGCGGCAAGTTTATTTCATTTTGAAATATTAAATATTAGAGATTTGAAAAAATATTTAAAGGAAAACGGAATAAAGATAAGATCATAAAATATTTATTTTCTGAGAAAATTAAATTAACAAATTGAAAACCAAAAACTAAAATGATTGAACCTGAAAAAATAAATTTTGAAAAATTGAACGGACTAGTTCCGGCAATTATTGTTGATAATAAATCGGAAAAAGTTTTAATGCTCGGCTTTATGAATCGTGAAGCGCTTGATAAAACTTTGGATACAAAACTTATAACATTTTTCAGCCGTACAAAAAACAGGCTTTGGACGAAAGGTGAGACTTCCGGAAATTATTTAAAATTAGTTAATATCAAAATTGATTGCGATTTTGATTCACTTTTGATTTATGTAAATCCTGAAGGCGAAGTTTGCCACACTGGGAAAATTTCATGCTTTGATATTGATAAATCTGATTCAATTAATTTTTTGAATTATCTTTTTGATCTGATTAAAAAAAGAAAATCAGAATTGCCGGAAAATTCTTATACTACAAAATTATTTAAAAGCGGTGAGAACAGAATAATTCAAAAGGTTGGGGAAGAAGCAATAGAAACGGTTATAGCCGCAAAAAATAAGGACAAAAATGAAATTGTAAATGAAGTCTCAGATTTGATATTCCATCTTTTTGTGATGCTTGCAGAAAAGGAAATTGAATTTACTGATATTGTAAAAAATCTGGAAAAGCGTCATTCAAAATAATTTAAAACAAGAAAGCCGGAGAAAATTCTCCGGCTTCTTTTGAGTAACTATTTAATTTCAAAAATTGAAGGATTGACTCCGTTATTTATTTTTACGGAAGTGATATCAAATTCAAACTTTTGCGGTCCCATTGTTTGAACCATTTTTGTTGCAAATTTTACACCGCCGAACTCTTTATAATCAAGCAGATCAGTAATTTGTTCAAAACTTCCTCCGGGTGAAGTAATAGTTTTTGCCTCACGAACTTTTAATCCGTTTTCAACATCGTAAAAATCGTAACGCTTTTCACCTGAAGGCATTGTCAATTCAACTTTATAAGCATCTTTTCCATTGATTTTTTCTTTGCCTGTAACTTTAGTTTTAATATCGTATTTTTCAAGATGTGCGGTTGAATTTACATCAGAATCAT
The DNA here is from genome assembly GCA_965365345.1 of uncultured Melioribacteraceae bacterium. Lineage (GTDB taxonomy): Bacteria > Bacteroidota > Ignavibacteria > Ignavibacteriales > SURF-24 > CBDUBH01. The sequence goes on along the minus strand of CBDUBH010000003.1, from coordinate 18,905 downwards.
ATTTTAATTTTGTTAAATCTTCACCTGTAATTTGTTGATTTCCCATAGGTGAAATTGAAACTGCTTTATCTCCGTTCATTATTGTTTTTTGAGTCATTCCGCCGATTTGAATTTCCTGATAAAATTTATCGGGCTCAACTCGGTTCATTTTCATTGTGAAAGTCATTCCTTGCATGCTTCCGTTTGATTCAACTGCAATATCTTTTATCGAATTGATCTTTTCTCTTCCACCGATTGCATCAAGATATTTATTAATAATGTCATCGGCATTTACTCCTTCAGGAGCCGCATTTGCAGCAGGATCAATTTCATTTGCGTAGATGTCATAAAATTTTACTTCATTATTCGCACTGAATTTTTTCATTTTATCTGCAACTTCACTCGCATTTCCAACAATGATTATATATGAATTTTCAGGACGAATATATTTTTGTGCCATCTGTTGAATTTCATCAGCCGAAGCAGTAGCAACTTTTTTCAGATAATCCGAATAATAATTTTCCGGAAGATTATATCTTTCAATATTGATCGCAAATCTTGCAATGGTTTCGGGCTTTTCAAGTGAAATAGCAAAATTTCCGTTTGTGTAATTTTTTGCTTTTTGCAATTCTTTTTCCGGAATTTTTTCATCGCGAATTCTTTTCATTTCATAGATGATCTCCGAAACTGCGCTATCGGTAACAGCATTTTTAACATCTGCAAAAGCGGTAAAACTTCCTATCAACTCATCTGAACTTAAATTTGAATATGCGCCGTAAGTATACGCATGTTTTTCACGCAAGTTTTCAAACAACCTGAAAACCCCGCCCCCAAGCACTGTATTTGCAAGGTTTGATGGAATTACATCAGGAGCTCCTATTTTCAATAGTGCGGGATGTCCAACGCGGATTGTTGACTGAACTGCATTTGGTCTATCAACAATTGCAACAACATTTCCTTCGGGCAATTCAGGAGTTTCGTAATTGAATTTTTTCACTTCTGATTTTTGCCAATTTTCAAAATACTTTTTGACTAATTTTTCAGCTTCACTTTTATTTATATCACCAACTATTGCGAGATAAGCAATGTTTGGTTTGAAATATTCCTGATAATATTGTTTGCAAAGATCAAGAGTAATATTTTCAACTGATTCTTCAGTTTCAAATTCAGCGTAGGGATGACCTTTACCGAAATACAAAACGCTTGTCATTCTTCCGGCAATTGCCCCCGGTTCATCTTTTGCGTATTGAAGATTTGACAATGTTTGTTTTTTGATTTTATCCAATTCATTTTGTCTGAATTCCGCGTTTAAAATTATATCGCTTATTATTTCAACTAATTTATCGGAATGTTTTTTCAATGAACTTGCATAAACGCCTGTTGATGAAGTTGAAATTGTTGCACCGATAAAATCTATTTCTTCATCAAGCTGATCCTTAGTTTTAGATTTTGTTCCTGTTCGCATTAAATCACCTGCCATGCTTATGTATCCGGCATTTTCACCTTCAACAATCGGATCACGATCCAACATTAATGAAAATGAAACGATAGGCAATTTATTATTTTCAACAACAAAAACTTTTAATCCATTTTCCAACTCAAATTTTTCATAATTTGAAAAATTTATTTTTGGAGCCGGACCGGGTTGAGGAGGAGTAGATCTATTAAGCTGAGCAAATACTGTTGATCCGAAAGCTAAAAATAAAATTACTGCAAAAAACTTTTTCATATTATTTGCCCTCCTTAACTTGATTTGCAGATTTAGGCAGATAGTAAAGCACAGTGCTGTTATCTTTTACCAAATATTCATTTGCAACACGTTTGATATCTTCGCGGGTAACTTTTTTGTAATTTTCCAATTCAGTATTTATCAAATTTGTTTTACCATCAAAAAATACATAATAGTTTGCAAGACTTTGAGCAATTCCAAGCACGCTTGTTTTATCTCCGTAAAAACTGTTTTCAATTTGATTTTTTAATTTTTGAAATTCATTTTCGCTAATCAAATTTTCCTGTACTTTTTTGATTTCATCAGTAACTGATTTTTCAAGATCATCAGGAGAAACTCCCATATTTGTAATTGAGTAAACTAAAAATAAACCGGGATCTTCAAGCGAAAACGGAAATGAGCCTACAAATAAAGCTTTTTGCTGATTATCAACTAATTCTTTATAGAAGCGTGAACTTTGTCCTGTTGAAAGTAAAGTTGTAAGCATGTTCAAAGCGTAATAATCAGGTGTACCTTGCGCTGGAATGTGATAAGACATTACCACAGCAGGAAGTTGGATGTTATCAAAAACCGTATCACGAATTTCGGCAGTTTGCTTTGGTTCAACAACGTTCGGGCGGAAAATTTCTTTTGATCCTTTCGGAATTTCTCCAAAATATTTTTGAACTAATTTTTTCATATCATCAATTTTAAAATCGCCCGCAATTGAAAGCACAGCATTATTCGGAACATAAAAAGTTTTGTAAAAATCTCTGAACTCTTCAATTGTTGCCTGATCAATATATTGTGCAGATCCGATTGGAGTCCAGCGGTAAGGATGCTCTTTAAATGCGTGGGAAAAAGTCTGTTCCAAGATTGAACCGTAAGGTCTGTTTTCCAAACTTTGCTTGCGTTCTTCTTTAACAACGCCACGTTGAGTTTCAACACCGATCGAATCAATTTTAGAATGAAGCATTCTTTCGGATTCCATCCACAAGCCCAATTCAGTTTGATTTGATGGAAGCACTTCGTAATAAACTGTTTGATCAAATGAAGTGTAAGCGTTTAACTGTCCGCCGGCGTTTTGAATCATTTGAAAATACTCGCCGCGCTTAATATTTTCAGTACCTTCGAACATAAGATGTTCAAAAAAATGCGCAAATCCGGTTCTATCAGGCTGTTCATTTTTTGAACCAACGTGATATGTAACTGTTATTGCCACAATCGGGGTTGAATTATTTTGATGCAGGATAACGTGAAGTCCGTTATCAAGATCATATTCTTCAAAAGCAATTTTGCCTTGCTGAGCTAAAATTGCCGATGAAAAAAACAGAAAAAGAAGAATGATTTTTTTCATATATCCTCTATTTATTTTAATTAAAAAGCGTATGCTATTATAAGAATTATAAATTTTTTTGACAAATTAATGTGAAAAATTCAACTTAAAATAAAATTGACTTTTTGATGTGGAAAGTTCTGAAGCTATAGTAACTATGTTTTAAATTCTGAATAAAGATTTTTCAACAGATTTTGGAAATTTTGATTTTGTTCAACCTGAAATTTAGTTTTAAATAAAACTAAACTGCTAATATTCTAAAATTCTTTAAATCTTACCGGCAAGTTCATCAAGTGCTTTTCCCGATAAACGAAAAACCGTCCACTCATCCATTTGAATTGCACCAAGCGATTTATAAAAATTTATTGCCGGTTCGTTCCAATCCAAAACTGCCCATTCAAATCTGCCGCAATCATTTTCCTTTGCAATTTTTGCAAGTTGAATTAAGATTTGCTTGCCAATTCCTTTTCCGCGAAATTCCGGTTTAACAAAAACATCTTCCAAGTACAAACCCGGCTTGCCTACAAATGTTGAAAAATTGAAAAAGTAAACCGCGAATGCGACGGGAAATTCATCAAGATAAGCCAGTAAAACTTTTGCTGCGGGATTTTCTCCGAATAAAGAATTTTTCAAAGTGATCTCATCGGCGGTTACAGCATCTGAAAGTTTTTCATATTCTGCTATTTCTTTAATGAAATTTAATATTAAAGGAATATCTTTTTCCTCTGCATTTCTAACAGTGAGATTTTGAATTTGATCTTTCATAAAATATTTGAAAAAATTTTCTAAATGATTTTTCGTGTTTGTAAATCTTCTAAAAGCTGATCATAATTTTGAAAATGAATTGCATCCCAGCCGACCGATTTTGCGCCTTCAACATACTCTAAAACATCATCAATAAAAATATGTTCTTCCGGATTTTTCTTTGTGTAACTTTGAACTGCTTTATAAATTTCAGGCTCAGGTTTTACAAATCCAACTTGATGTGAAAGAAAAAGTTTATCAAAATGATTTAAAAAATCATAATTCTTATAACCGTACTCGCGGTGAATTTCATTTGTGTTTGAAAGTAAAATCAATTGATAATCTTTTTGCTTTAATTTTGGCAGCAGCGAAGAAACAGCTTTATTTTCAGTGAATATCTCCGAAAAGTGTTTGCAGAAAGTTTGTTCATCCAAAGTATTTTCGCACCATTCAAGCATTTGATTTAGGAATTCATCATTACTTAATTTTCCGCTTTCAAAATTGCGGTGAATGTGATAATTGTTTTTATAAAGTTCAGAAAATTTATTACCTAAACCGGGTTTAAGTTCATCAAATTTTTTAAGCATTGGAGTATAATCAAAAGGAATTAAAACATTTCCCAAATCAAAAACTATTACTGAATATTTATTTTTCATAGATGTTTTTTTTCGTTTCCACTAAGAAATTTCTGAAATGTCATTCAGGTTTATCCGGAATCTGACATTTTTGTTAAACATATTTTTGAGATCGATATAGAATTATAAATTATAATGAATTTCAAAACATATCAATTTAAAATTCCGGAATTATTTTTCATTGAAATTATTTGTATGATTTTCAATCTCTTCTTCCAAACTTTCTTTTTCCAGATTTCCGCTCCACAAATATTCTTTTGTTTCTTTAACAATAACTCCGCTTAATACAAGTAACGAAATTAAATTCGGGATTGCCATTAATCCGTTTGTAATATCTGAAAAAGTCCAAACAAGATTAAGAGAAAAAAGTGAACCTGAAAAAACAGCAATTACCCAAAGCCATCTGTAATATTTTGTGATCTTGTTCCCGAATAAATATTCTGCGGCTTTTTCTCCGTAATATGACCAGCCCAAAATTGTTGAAAATACGAATGTTAAAAGTCCGATGCTTAAAATAACAGGACCAATATAAGGAATTTCTTCAAATGCAGTTTTTGTTAAAGCTGCTCCACTTAATCCTTCGGTCCAATTATAAGAATTTACAATTACAAGCCCTGTAATTGCGCATACAACAACTGTATCCCAAAAAGTTCCAGTGGAAGAAACAAGTGCTTGCCTGACAGGATTTTTAGTTTGGGCTGCTGCCGCAACAATCGGCGCGCTTCCTAAACCGGATTCATTTGAAAATAAACCGCGCGCAATTCCGAATCTTATCGCCTCTTTAAATCCTGCACCGATAAATCCGCCTAAAACCGCATGTCCTGAAAATGCGCTATCAATAATTAAAAGAAAACTTTCCCACAAGGTTTGATGACCGATTGCAAGTAAAATGAGGCAACCCAAAACATAAGTGATTGCCATAAAAGGAACGAGCGCTTCGCAAACTTTTGCAATTGATTTTATTCCGCCGATAATTACAAAAGCAGTTAAGCCAGCAAGAATAATTCCCGTGATCCAATAAGGAATTTGAAAAGTTTCAAAGACCATATGCGAAATTGAATTTGCCTGAACCATATTTCCAATTCCGAAAGCAGAAATTGCAGTGAGCGCGGCAAAAACAATTCCAAGCCATTTCATTTTCATTCCGCGTTCCAAAACATACATTGGACCGCCGGCCATAGTACCATCAGCCATTTTAATTCTATACTTAACTGCTAAAAGCGCTTCGGCGTATTTTGTGGAAATTCCGAAAACACCCGTTAGCCACATCCACAAAACCGCTCCCGGTCCGCCGGCAGCAATCGCGGTTGAAACTCCCACGATATTTCCTGTGCCTATTGTTGCGGCAAGCGCTGTTGTTAAAGCGCCGAATTGACTTACATCGCCTGTTCCTTCTTTCTCTCGCTTTAATGAAATTTTAATTGCTTTGCCGATGTAACGCTGAATAAATTTTAATCTGAATGTTAAAAAAATGTGAGTGCCGAAAAGTAAAATTAAAAGCGGATAGCCCCAAACTATATTGCTGATTTCTGTAAGCAGATTTTCAATATAACTCATCAAAACTCCGGGATAATTTTTTTTGAGGAGCGAAAATTATTTTATCCAAAATAATTAAAATGAAATGTTATAGCAAGTAAATAGCTTTCAGTTTGTAGTATTCAGTTATCAGTAAAGAGGTTAGTTAAACTGATTAAGAATTTCATTCATTATTAATTTAAAGTTAGATGCATATTTAAATTTGATTCTAATCTAAAAATAATAAAATTCCCATTTGGAAAAGGGGATAAAGGGGGTTGTCTGAACAATTTAAAACATCAATTTGTATTTCAAAAAAAATTTCTAATTTAAATATAGATGTAAAAATCGATAATTATAATTTTTAATTATTGAATTAAAATCCTAAATTTTCAATAATGATTATTGAGTTATTTTGTGGAAAACAAATGATCAGAAAAAAGAAAAATCTGTCATTTCGAAGTAAGAATGACTGAGATATCCTTATGATTAAAAAAGATTTCTCTCCGCATTTGCGGATCGAAATGACTCAGGTTAATTAAAGCATTATCATTTGTTGTTTCTGTTTCTAATTGAAATTAATTTCACTATTTTTCAAACAAAAAATTTAGAGGCTTATCAAGTTGAAATTTATACAGGATTTTAATAAAACCGCGCTGATTTATGAAGATAAGGAAATTTCTTACAAAGAAGTTTTACAGAATGTAAGCGCGTATTCAAATTTAATGGATATTGAAAAAGGCGATCGCATCGCAATCTTTTCGGAAAACAGACCCGAATATAATTATACTTTTTATGCAACCTGGAATAAAAAAGGAATAAATGTTCCAATTGATTTTATGTCAACTGCCGATGAAGTAGCTTATATCATTGATGATTGCAGACCTAAATATATTTTTACTTCACAAAATGTTTCGGAAGTATTGAATTCGGCAATCTCAAAAATTGAGTATAAACCGCAAGTTTATCTTTTTGAAAATTTAAAGGAAATTCCCAAAGCGGAAAGATCAATTGAATTTGTTGACCAGGAAGATTTAAACGAAGTTGCAGTTATAATTTACACTTCGGGCACAACGGGAAATCCCAAAGGCGTAATGCTTTCTTACGATAATGTTTTAGCAAATATTCAATGCGTAAACGGACAGGGAATTATTACTTTGACCGATACAACCGTTGCAATTTTGCCAAATCATCATGTGCTTCCGCTGCAAGGTTCAATAATGTTACCGACTTTTGTCGGGGCAAAAGTTGTAATTTTAAAACAAATTTCATCAGAAGAAATCTTAAAAGCGTTTCAAAAATATAAAGCAACATACATGATCGGCGTTCCGAGATTGTACAATCTTTTTCACAACGGAATTGTTTCAAAAATCAATCAAAATAAAGTAGCAAAATTATTGCTGAAAGTTTCGCGCTCCATTAACAGTTACAAATTCGGAAGAAAAGTTTTCAAAAAAGTTCAGGATAATTTCGGCGGACACTTGCAATATTGCATTTGCGGCGGAGCAAAATTGGATCCGGAAGTTAACAGAGATTTCAAGGCAATGGGATTTGAAATTCTTGAAGGCTACGGAATGACCGAAACCGCGCCGATCATTACAAATTCACCTCCGGGAAAAGTTAAGATCGGTTCAGTGGGATTGCCTTACGGCGATGTAAAAGTTAAAATTGTTGATGATGAAATTTTAGCAAGCGGTAGAATTGTAATGAAAGGTTATTACAATAAACCCGAAGAAACTGCGGAAATATTAAAAGATGGATGGATTCATACAGGCGATACAGGTTACATTGATAAAGATGGATATCTTTACATAACGGGAAGAAAAAAGGAAATTATAATTCTACCGAACGGTAAAAATTTAAATCCCGAAGAAATTGAAAAGAAAGTGATGAGCATAAATCCAATCGTAAAAGAAATTGGAGTTTTTCAAAAAGATGATCAATTATTTGCAGTTATATTCCCTGATTTCAACAGAGTTCAACAAGAAAAAATCGTAAACATAAACGAAACAATTAAGTGGGAAGTTATTGATAAGTATAATCTTTCCGCTGCGCCATACAAAAGAATTTTCAATTTTACTGTTGTTCACAATGAACTTCCCAAAACCAGACTCGGAAAAATTAAAAGATTTACTTTATCGGAATTGGTGAATAAAGAGAAGAAAGAAATTCAAAGCGCAGAAATTCCGCAATTTCAGGAATACAAATTTCTGGAGGAATACTTAAAAAATGTAACTAAAAAAGATATTTTTCCTGATGAACATGTTGAACTTGATTTGGGATTGGATTCACTTGATAAAGTTGAACTTCAAGCACAAATAGAAAGAACATTCGGATTTTCTATGAACAACGAAGATCTTTCAATTCATTCAACGGTGCGCAAACTTGCAGATTTCATTAAAGAGAAAAAGACCAAAATTGAAAATGAAGTTATGCACTGGGGAAAAGTTTTAAAAGAAGATGTAAACTTTGATGTGAAAAGTTCAACTTACATGTTGAAATTTTTGAAGTTTGTTACAAAGCCGTTTTTCAAAACTTATATCAGAATTGATGCAGAAGGAATTGAAAATATTCCTGATCAGCCTGTTATTATTGCTCCGAATCATCAAAGTTTTATGGATGGACTTTTAATTGCAAATGTTTTGGAAAATAAGTTGTTGAACAAAACATATTTCTTTGCAAAAGAAAAAAATATAAAATCCAAGATCAGTCAATTCTTTGCGAAGAACAGTAATATTCTGGTTTTAAATTTGAATAAAGATTTAAAACAGACTTTGCAAAAAATTGCAGCCGTAATTAAAAAAGGAAATAACATGGTAATTTTTCCGGAAGGCGCACGCAGTCGTGATGGTAAAGTTATGGATTTCAAAAAATCATTTGCAATTTTGAGTAAAGAATTGAATGTTCCTGTAATTCCCGTTGTGATTAAAGGCGCTTACGAAAAATTTTCGATTGGAAGTAAATTTCCTAAACCGGGAAAAATACAATTGAAATTTTTGAAACCGATCTATCCGGAAAATTTTGATTATGATGAAATTACTTCACTTGCGCAAAAGCAGATCGAAAGTAATTGAATTAATGTAAATCAAAGTTCTATTCAATAAAGACGGGATCATTCTCGTCTTTGTTGTTTTAAAAAGCAATTTTATTATGGGAAAAGTTTATTAAAATATTTACAATAAAAATGTAATAAAATTCACTTTATAAAATAAATGAAACCATTCAATAAATTTAACATCTAATCCTAATGAACTTTAATAAAATAAATACAACAAAATTATTTGTTAACGGAAATTTAAAATGAATTGTGTTGGATGTTTGGATAAAGGATGTCGTACTTTAAATGCTTGCGGCACGGAAAAATTTGATCAAGAAATTATAAGATCAGAATATCAAGAAGATGAAAATGAAAATATTATAAAAGTTGCTGCAGAACTTGTTGATAATGGAAGAGCAGGAAATTTATCGCGCTTACAGGAAATTATTGAATTCATAAAAAAAATGAATTACAATAAAACCGGTTTGGATTATTGTTACGGAATTGAAAAAGATGCTAAACTTTTAAAAGAAAAATTTAAAAGAAACGGATTAAAACTTTCAACAGTTTCGTGCACCGTTGGCGGAGTTGCACAAGATGAAGTAAATGAGAACAGTTGCATTCACAAAGTTTCATGCAATCCTTTGGGACAAGCGCATCAATTAAATTCCGAAGAAAATGATTTTGTTATTATAATGGGAATTTGTCTTGGACATGATATTTTATTGCAGAGAAATTTAAAATGCGATTTTACGACCTTTGTTGTTAAAGATAGAATTCACGGGCATAATCCATTAGCAGCTTTGAGAAATTAAATATCATTTTTAAAGATTAGTCGAGATGAATTCCGTCTTTACACTAATCATTTTACAGTTATTTAGTTTAATAATCTTGCAATTTTAAAACAACGCACAAAAATTAATTCCCCGCTAAAATTTTTTGTAAAGAAAAAATAATTGTCGCCGCCATCCTTTAAATTAAATTTCGTCTTTATTTCATCGGGTGAAAGCGGAAATTCCCGGCGAGAAATATTTGCTTTTGTAATTTTATTTTCTTTAAAAAATTGTTTTAATTTCTTTGCGTTGTAGTTTTGAACTTCGGAAACTTTGAAAATCCTTCCCGGGAAATCCTCCATTAATATTTTCGAAGTTAAAAAATCAACGCTACTGTTTATAAATTTCATATTCATTTCAGTCGCAATTTTATAGGTCAGTCTTGATTTTATAATTGCGGAATCCGGTTCGTAAAAATATTTATCAACACTATCTGAAATTATTTTTCCGAACTTCTCAGAATGATTTATTGTAAAAATTCTTTCTTCATCATTTTTAGAATTTAAAAGTACGGCATTAATCCTAATTTCTTCAAAATGATTTTCATCCAATAAAATCAATACTTCTTTGCATTCATTATCAATAGAAACTACAAAAATATTTGAAACAAATTTTAATTGTTTTATTGCTTCTTCGATTTCAAGGGCCGGTGAAGCTTTAATTAAAACTTTTGGAGATTTTTGTAAAAGTAAATTTTGAAGTTCAACGACATCAGGCGCTGAATTTTGTAGCGAAATAATTCTTTTTGTTTTATCCCTTCGTGCGGGATCAACATAAATTAAATCAAAATAATTTTCTTTAAATGAATTTAAATGTTCAATTGAGTTACCGCAATTTATTTGAATATTTTTGATGTTCAATTCATTTAAATTATGCTCGAAAATTTTGCAGAGAATTTCTTTTTGCTCGCAGTAAATTACTTCAGCAAATTTTTGCGAAAAGAAAATAGAATCAATTCCGAGTCCGCCGGTCAAATCAATTATTTTTTTTCCTTTAAATAATTTCGCTTTGAACTTTGCGGCAATTTCACTTGAAGATTGCTCAACTGCAACAGATTCATAAATCAAATTTAAATTTGAAAGTGAAGGAAATTTCAGTTTTGCTTTATTAAAATTTTTAATTTGCTCGGCAATCGCACGAATCGGCAAATCTTTTCTTGATGAATATTTCAAAGCGAATTTTTGCGGATCATCTTGTAAATGCTCGTGCAAAAACCTTTTCGCATTTTCATTTTTTAATTGCCGGAGTTCTTCTAAATTCATTTAACAAAAATTATTTTGGAAATATTTAAATGTAGTAAAATTAAAGATATGATAGTGAAACGTAAATTAAAGAGTAAAATGAAAAACTCCGGATAAATTTTAAATGCGAAATATAAAATAATGAATGTAGGAACGTAGCATGCTACATTCCTACGAAAAAATAATATTTATAATTAATTATAATAATATCACGCTTTCAAATTTGCCTCCGGAAATTTTCCTGGCATTATTCAAAGGCAAATTAAATGATTTAGTTTTTCCTTCTTTTATAATTTCAAGAATAAATGGATTTTCTGAAATAACTTTTATTTCAAATTGATTTTCTGATTTTGGATTTGCTACTAAACTAATTTTTTCATTTTTAAAATTAATATTTTCAATTCCGTGTTTGTCTTTTCTGTGCAATCTCCAAACTATTTTATTTTCAGCGCCATTTAATTCCACCCCTAAAATATTTTCGATCAACATTGCGATTGGTCCTAATCCTGACCAGCCGACAAAATCCTGACGCGATAAAAATGTATTATCCCAACGGGTTGCCGGCGATTTAAATTCAGATGAATAGCATTCCCAAATTGTTTTGTAGCCATCTGAATATCTTTCTTCATAAGCAATTTGATTTTCTTGCGGAGTAAAATATTTGTAAATCCAGCTCATATTTTGAATATGATTCATAGCGATTTCATCAGCAATATTTTCGTAACCATATTTTTCCAAACCTTTTACAACCATATAATTTGTCGGAGCCCAAACACTTCCAAGCCAATAATGTCCTTTCGGATCAAAATGCGGATCATCAGCTGAAAGAGTTGGCACTAAATGATTTCTCCAAAATTCATTTGGATTTTTTAAATGTTTAATTAATCCTTTTGCTTGATCATCATTTGCCACTTCGGAAAGTAAAGACCAGAATGCGCCGATGTGTTTTGTATTTGCAAGCGTATCATTTCTGGTTAGATCAAAATAAAATTCTTTGTTTTCATTCCACAAAATTTTGTTGATGTCATTTTTTATTCTTTTATAATGATATTGAAAACCGGCATCGGTTTTTTCATCGCCAACAATTTTTGCTATTTGCGAAATACATTTTGCTGCAAGCGCCTGCTGGGAAGAAAAATCTATCCATGCAGTTTGTGCTGCGTTAATTCGCGGAGTATTATCCATTCCGCTGCCGAGTTCAGAAGTGTAATATAAATTTTTGCTGAATTCAGTTTTGCAATTTTCTTCAATCCAAACAAAGTATTTTATCAAAACCGGAAGAGCTTTTTTTAAGCGTGAACTATCAGCTGTAAGTTTATAATATTTTAATTCCATCCAGGCGAAAAGCGGCGGATTTACCATCGGTTCTTCTTTTGTTGGCTCGTGCGCAATTTCGCCGTTAGTTTCCCAGTAAACTCTTTGAATGTAGCCGTCATTTCTTTGTTTGCGGTAAAAATTATCAAGCGATTGAATTGCGGGCAGCAAATCATTCATATACATTCCGAATGCGACCATAAAGTTTGTGTCCCATTGATAAATATGTTCGCTGAATCCTTCATCCATATAATTTTCAACAAATCCGTTTTGTTTTGTTCCGTGTGAGATTTTTTGCCAGGCCATATTTAACGCTGCGTAATAAAGATCAATAAAATCAGGGTTATCAGTTAAAACCGGTCTTGGAAATTTCTCTTTCGGGAAAGAAATTGAATAAGTTTTTCTTTTTGGAATTGGCGGATTTCCGACTTTCAAGATTGAATTAAAATTTGTTCCGCCGTCATTTACTTTTTCAGAATTTGCGGGATCAGGAATCCAATTTCCATCAACAACCATTTTGTAATAATAATATCCATCGGCTAATTTTGTTTTAAGCTGCCACGAATTTTCATCAATCTTTTTTAAAGGATGAAATGCCGGAGTCCAATTATTAAAACTTCCTGCAATCGCTACTGATTTTGCTTCGGCGGAATTAAATTTAAAGATCACTTCGGAAGAATCTTGCTGTGCGGAAATTTGAGAAAAGGAAATCAGAAAAAATAAAGGAAAAATTTTAAAATATTTCATATTGCCATCGAATTTATTTTACAATTTAAAAGTAAATAAAATTCAAAAGCAAATGAATTTTTGATTTGATAAATTACAATTTTTTACAAACGGAATTTACTCATCGTAGCCGCGTTCGGGAATTACGATCCACAAAATTATATAAACTAAAATTCCCGGAAAAGCCGCACTGAAAATTGAAATCAAAACATAAGCAATTCTTACAATTGTAACATCGATGTTCAGCATTTCAGCCAAGCCGCCGCAAACTCCGGCTATCATTTTGTTTGTTCGTGATCTTCTTAAAGTCATAATTATAATTAAAATTAAAAATGAAAAAGATAGTTATAAACAGCTTAATTATATTTACAAAATATTTATCAAGTTTTCAATCAAAATGAACCGCGAGCCAAATTGTTGTTTCATTTTTTGAAGTGAAAATTACTTTATGTTTTTTGCGCGCTTCAATTAAAATGTAATCGCCGGTATTTAATTCAACTTCTTCAAGGTCTATTTCAAAAAGGATTTTAGCTTTTCCTTTTAGTAGAATTACAAATTCATTTTGATTTTGATCGTACCAAAAATCTTCGGGAGTAGTTTGTCCGTTGGAAATTATCCGCTCGATTTTAAGATTTTCTTTTTCAAAAAGATTTTGAAAAATTTCATCTTTTAAATCATCAGGAATTTCAGAAAAAATATTTTGTGTTTTCATAAAAGAAATTTAATCGCTTGAATAATGTATAATTTACAATGAAAAATGAAAAAGTAAGAATTAATTGTCAATTATTTGTTGATAATTGTACTTGTCATTGCGAGCGAAGTGAAGCAATCTCTGTTTTTTATCAATACAGCAACAACCCCCTAAATCCCCCTTTATTAAGGGGAATTTTAAAATGCAAAGATCTCTCGCTTTGCCCGAAATGACAAAAAAGATTTCTCATCCAGATAATTATCGAGAGATATGACAAATAAGAGAGATTGCTTCGTCTACGTCTCGCAATGACATTCTAATCTTTCAATCTTTATATCTTTTAATCTTTGAATCTTTTTCCTTATTTTACAGCATAAAAATTTTTAATAAAATGGAGGAAGATAATGGCTGTTATTAGACCTTTCAAAGCGTTAAGACCCGCGCCCGAAGTTGCTGACAAAGTTGCAAGTGTTCCTTATGATGTAGTAAATACCGAAGAAGCCGCAGAATTGGCACAAGGAAATCCTTTTTCTTATTTAAGAATTACACGCGCCGAAATTGAACTTGATAAAAATATTGATCATTACAGTGATGAAGTTTACGCCCGCGCAAAAGAAAATTTGGAAAGAATTAAAGCCGAAGCTCCGCTTTTAACTGATGAAAAACCTTATTTTTATATTTATAAATTGGTTATGGGAAATCAGGAGCAAACCGGAATCGCCGCAACTTTTTCTGTTGATGATTACAACAATAACGTAGTTTTGAAGCACGAAAAAACAAGAAAAGAAAAAGAAGACGACAGAACAAAACACATTACAACTACAAATGCGCAAACCGGTCCGGTTTTTTTAACTTATAAAGGAATTGCCGCAGTTAATGAAATTGTTGAAAAAGTTAAAGCTGAAAAAGAACCTTTATACGATTTTACCGCACCTGATGGAGTTCAACATACAATTTGGATCATGCCTGATGAAAATAATTCAAAAATTATTTCCGAAATTGGTCAGATTTCAAATATATATATAGCTGACGGTCATCATCGTGCTGCAAGTGCGGCGCGCGCTCAAAAAGTAAAAATGGAGCAAAATAAAGATCATAACGGCGATGAAGAATACAATTTCTTTTTGGCTGTGCTTTTTCCGGGTGAACAATTAAAAATTCTTCCTTATAACAGAGTTGTTTTTGAATTGAACGGATTTTCGGAAGAAGAATTTTTCAGCAAAGTTAAAGAAAATTTTGATGTTGAAGAAAACGGAATTAAAGAGCCGGCAGATAAAAGAAAAGTTTCGATGTACTTAAATAAAAAATGGTACACTTTAACTGCTAACAATAATGTGAAAACATCCGATAATATAGGTGATAATCTGGATGTAAGCATTTTGCAAAATTATTTGCTTAATCCCGTACTTGGAATTGATGATCCTCGTACAAGCAAAAAGATTGATTTTATTGGGGGAATAAGGGGCACAAAAGAACTCGAACATCTTGTTGATTCAGGCAAAGCGAAAGTTGCATTTTCTATGTATCCGGTTTCAGTTGATGAACTTATGCAAATTTCCGATGCCGGCGAAATTATGCCGCCGAAATCAACCTGGTTTGAACCCAAATTAAGAGATGGTTTGCTTGTACATTTAATCTAACTTATTTGGTCAAAATCCGGAAAGTATATGCAAGCCGAACTAAGAGCTTTGATTGAAAGATCTATTGATGCACTTGATATTGAAATTTCAACAATCAAAAGTGAAAATCCCGTTCATAAAATTTCCGTAAAAAACGGAAAATTTATTGAAAAAATAGAAGAAAATTTTGTTTACGATTTTGAACTTGATGACGTAATCGAATTTAAGGAAAATACTTTATTCGAAATAAATCATAATGATAAAGTTTTTAAAGGCGTTATTCTTGATTCAAAAGGATTAAATTTAACTCTTGCGATAGAAAAGGAAGAATTAGGTGAAAATCTTCATCAATTCTTTTTGGTTTTCGATCCAATTTATAATGAGTTAAATCTTAAATCAGCTTTAAACAAAATTCTGGATAGGGATAAAATCTTAAATGAAGATCTTCTTTCAAAGCTCTTTGGCGTTTATTCTATAAATCCGCGTAAAGATACTTCAATTCAAGTTAATGCAAATCTTGATGAATATCAGCTTGAATGCATTCAACACTCGCTCGGCACCGATTGTTCATTTATTTGGGCAATGCCCGGAACCGGAAAAACCGCGATGCTTATTCATTTAATGGATAATCTTTTAAGATCGCACGATTCAATTCTACTTTTAACAAATTCCACCGAAACTGTTGATAAAACTTTTTCGGAATATCTTTCGCATTTCGGAAAAATAAACCGTGATCTTACAAACGGCGGAATTTATCGCTCCGGAATTATTCTTAATAAAGATCTCCGCGAATTTGTTAACCGCGAAAAAGTTATTCAGGCAAAATCAGAACCTCGAATTGAAGCGATAAATAAGAAACAGGAAAAAGTTAAAGAAGTAAATGATGAAATAAAAAAAGTTCAAATACAGATTTCAGATTCAAACGAACTTCAAAAGCAGTTTGAAAATCATAAAATTTATCAGGAACAGCTTTCTTCAATTCAATCAAGATTTAAATCCGTTTCAGATGAATTGAAAAATATTTCGGAAAATCTTGATCAAACAAAAAAAGAAGAAATTCAAAAAAATGAAGAATTAAAATCATCCGAAAAATTAAGTCCGGTTTCAAGAGTTTTAAAAAGAATTCAAGCGCCTGAAAAAATAAAAGAAATTTTAGTTTCGCTTAAAAATAAAAAAGAAGAAATTCAAAAATTAAAGATCGAAAAAGAAAAAACTTTACAGCTTCACAAAACAGAACTTGAAACAGTTCAAAAAGATATTTCCGAAATTACCGCGAAGATAAAAAGTTTTACCGAAAAATATAAAGATGAACCGCTTGAAGAAAATCATTTGATCCAGGCAAAATTAAATGATTTAAACGGAAGATTGAAACATTTGCGTTACGATATTTCCAAACTTGAAAATGAAGTAAAGGAAATTGAAAAAGTTGCGATTCAGGAAGCGAAAATAATTGGCGCAAACATTAACGGATTTCATCTTTCAGGCGATCTGCAAAGTAAAGAATTTGATGTAATAATTATTGATGAAGCTTCGGCTGCAATTTTGCCCAAAATTCTTTTTGCCGGAACTTTTGCCAAAAAGAAAATTATTGTGATTGGCGATTTTCAACTTCAAAAGCCGCAAGTTTTTGCCGAAGCAAACGAACATGTTAGAACCTGGATCAAAAGAAATATTTTTGAGCTATTAAATATTTACGATGAAACCACAAATAAAGTTGTTTTGGATTTCAGGGTTGCAACTTTACGCCGGCAAAAAAAATACAGCGAAGCAATTACCGAAATTTTAAATAATTGTTTTTACGAAAAAAGATTAACGAATTTTATTTCCGCAGATAATTTTTTGCCGGGCGAAAAACCGGTTACTTTAATTGATACATCTTCAATTGATCCTTTTAATTTTGTTGATGAAGATCATAATCAATTTAATTTTCATAATGCGGTTATAACTTTGGAACAGGCGCAAAAATATGCCGGAAATCCTAATGTAAACAGCATTTGCATTTTTACTTTACACAAAGCGCAGGCAAATTTAATTTCGAAACTGGTTTCTGATTATAATCTTACAAACAAAATTACTGTTGAATTCCCTGAAAATTGCGCGGTTAATTTATCCGATGTTTTAATTCTTGATATTGCCGAAGGAAAAAATTCAAATTCATCTCCTTTAAGCAAAAAAGTTTCTGATGATCTTTACAAACATTATTTCAATTTTGCGGTTTCCAAAACTTATAAAAAAATGATTGTTGTTGTAAACCGTAAACATCTTTTGGCAAACATCGCAATTTTAAATAATTCAATTATAAAACTGCTTAGCACAATTACAAAAAATGCATCCGAAAATTTTGAAGTTCTTGATTCATCTTCATTCTTAAAAGAAACTGAAATGAATTTTGATAACGGCGCGCTTGAATATTTGAAAAAGCCGCTTCTTTATTTAAATGAAAAAAGTTTTGTTGAATCTTACCGATTTGAATCTTTAAATAACATAAAAGAAATTGTAATTTACGCACCCACAATTTCACTCGATGAAATCAATAAAAATTATCTTGATCATTTTAAAGAATTACGAAATAAAAATGTAAACATCGGTATAATTACGGCTCCGCCTACAGAACAAAATATTGATATTTCCGGAATTATTGAAGTTTTGAGCAATCTCGGAATAAAATTCATTTTTTCTGAAGGAATAATTGAAAAGATCATAATTTTGGATAACAGAATTATTTATTTCGGAAATTTCAATATTCTTGATCCGAATAATGAAAACCACAATATGTTCAGAATTAACCTTGAAAAAACCGGAAGTGAGCTGTTAAAACATTATAATGCAAGTTTATTTACGGAATCTTTTAAAATCGTAAAAATATCAAAAGAAATTAGTGAAGATTTGCCATTTTAACCTTAAATTTGTGTAAGCGATTTACATAAAAAAGGAGATGGTTCTAATGCAAGAAAGAATTTTTAACTTTAGTGCCGGACCGGCAATTCTTCCTGAAGAAGTTTTAAAAGAAGCACAGGAAAATTTATATTCATTACCGGGCGTGGGAATGTCGGTGATGGAAATTTCACACCGTTCAAAAACTTTTGACGCGATAATTCAAGGTGCTGATGAAAACATGCGCAAACTTTTGGGAATCAGCGATGATTACAAAATTTTGTTTTTACAAGGCGGCGCGACACTTCAATTTTCAATGATTCCGTTGAATTTAATGCCTCCAATCAATAAAGCAGATTACATTTCAACAGGCGTTTGGTCAAAAAAAGCGATCAAAGAAGCTAAAAGAGTTGGAACTGTAAATATTGCGGGCACTACCGAAAGCGAAAATTTTACAAGAATTCCTAATCAAAGTGAATTGAAATTAGATCCCGAAGCTGCTTACGTTCATTTTACATCTAACAATACAATTTACGGAACCCAATGGAGAAATGAACCCGAAGTTGGAAATGTTCCTTTGATTTGCGATGCTTCATCTGATTTTATGCACAAAAAACTTGACGTAAATAAATATTCTTTGATTTACGCAGGCG
>CBDUBH010000002.1:0-98613 GCA_965365345.1 uncultured Melioribacteraceae bacterium | reverse complement strand
CAAAATTTGATCAATATTTTCAATTTTTAAAGTTTGAAATGCTTTTTTTCTAAAATATATAATTTCCTTTTTATAAATTACTTTAAATTACTTCGTAAAATTTCAAAATCAGTTTTCTAATTTATAAAACCACGCCTTAAAAGATACGTCAAACTCCTCTTTACCTTACCGTTTTAATTTGGTAATTTTCTTACAAAAAATTGAGGTAAAAATGTCAGACGAAATAAAAAAAGATGTAAATCAAAAAGAAGTTGATGATTCCAAATATTCTATGGATACCCGTTTGATTTACGGAAAAAATACTTCCGTAAAATGGGATTATTCACATCACGTAGTTTCACCGATCTCTTCCTCTAATACTTATAAATTGGATTCAGTTGAACGCGGCGCTCAGGGTTTTATAAGTTTTGCAAATACTCCGAGCACTCATGAAGATGAACCGCCGATTTATATTTACGATAGATTGGGCGAACCGAACAAAGATATTTTGGAAGAAAATCTTGCTTATGTTGAAAGCGGCGAGATTGCAGTTACTTACGCAACCGGAATGGGAGCAATTTCAGCAATTTTCGGAATTCTAACAAAAACCGGTGATGAAGTTGTTGCACATAAAACTTTATACGGCTGCACAATTTCGCTCCTTAATAATTGGTATCCGCGTTACAATATCAAAACAAATTATGTTGATCTGACAGATATTGATAATCTTTACAAAAATATAAACGAAAAAACTACTGTCGTTTATTTTGAAAGTCCCGCAAATCCGAATATGCACATCATCGACATAAAAAAAATTGCGGCGATCTTAAAAGAAATTAATAGCGATCGCGCTGAAAACCGCCAAATCAGAATGGTTGTTGATAATACCTTTTCTACTCCTTATTGTCAAAGACCAATTGAACTCGGCGCAGATTTTACAATTCATTCTTTAACAAAAGGAATCGGCGGATTTGGAACCGATATGGGCGGAGTTGTTATCGGAAGAAAAGAATTCCGTGACATGCTTTTATTATATAGAAAAGATTTTGGCGCGGCATTAAATCCAAAAGCTGCCTGGGCAGTTTTAACTTATGGATTGCCTTCACTTGGTGTAAGAACAAAACAAGCAATGAGAACAGCTCAAAGAGTTGCTGAATATTTGGAAAATCATCCTAAAGTTGATTTTGTAAATTATCCGGGTCTGCCGAGTTTCAAGTTTTATGAAATTGCAAGAGAGCAAATGCTGGATTTTAACGGAAATTTTGCTCCGGGAAGTTTGATTTATTTTTCATTAAAAGGCGAAAATGCTGATGATATGCGCGAAAAAGGCAGAAAATTCATGAATTATGTTGCCGATAACGCATACACAATGACTTTGGCAGTTTCTCTTGGTCACACAAGGACTTTGATCGAGCATCCCGCAACAATGACTCATTCAGTTGTGCCTGCCGATCAACTTTTAGATAAAGGAATTGATCCGAGCGGAATCCGTTTGGCTATCGGTCTGGAAAATGCCGAAGATCTTCTTATAGATTTAGAAGAATGCCTAAAGATTGTATAATTTAATCCGATAATAAAAGCGTGAAGAAATTTCTTCGCGCTTTTTTATTTTTTACGCTTTTGTTAATTGACGATCTGCGTTTAAAATAAATTTTTCCGGGAACCCTGTTTGTTTTGAATAATTTTTGGGCTTTAATTTTAATATCCGGCATTTGACAAAAGAGATTTAATGCGTAAATATCTTTTAATATTACTCCTTTCAATTTTTTGCGGCGGTTTTACTTTATCCAAAGGGGAACAAATTCGCTTTCAAAAGATTTCGGTGGAAAAAGGACTTTCCCAAAGTTCAGTTCACGCAATTTTGCAGGATAGCGAAGGATTTTTGTGGTTCGGCACGCAAGATGGATTAAACCGGTATGACGGATACAGCTTCAAAATTTTCAAACCTTCCTTAAACGATACAACTTCAATCAGCGATAACTGGATAACCGATTTAGCCGAAGATAACGACGGCAATATCTGGATTGCAACTTACGGCGGCGGATTTAATAAATTCGATAAAAAAACAAACAAATTTACACGCTTTACACAAAATCAAATTAATTCGCGTTTACTTCCTTCTAATATTATAAATTCAATTTATTTTGATAAAAAAGAAAATTTATGGATCGGTACAAAAGAAGGCTTGTGCAGATTAAATATCAAAGAAAATAAACTATACAATTTCAATCAAAATGAATTAAAAAAGAATATAATTAAGGTCATTTCTGATAATGAAAATAATTTGTGGCTTGCAACAGATTCGATCGGGATTGTAAAATTTAACGAAAGTAAAAATCAGATTTCCGTTTTTAATGAAAAGAAAAAAGATGAGTTTTATTTTAAAGGAATAAACGTTTTTACTCTTCTTGCTGATAGCAAAAGAAATATTTGGGCGGCATCAGGCAAAGGTTTATCAATAAAGAAAAACGGCGAAAAAGGATTTAAAAGATTTGAAATTTTTGATAAAAACGAAAAATTAAGCAAGATCCAAATCAATAATATTTTTGAAGATGAAAACAATATTTACTGGCTTGGCACGGAAGGTTCCGGAATTATAAAATTAAATCTTGCAAATAACCATATTGAAGTTTTTGAAAACAATCCTTACGTTGAAAATTCATTAAGCGATAATCAGGTTTTAACCGCTATAAAAGACCGTTCCGGAATTATCTGGTTCGGAACTTACGGCGGCGGAGTCAGCAAATTTGATAAAAAGAAAAACCGCTTCAAACTTTTTACAAAAGATATTTTGAACAAAAATAGCTTGGATGACGGATTTATTCACGCAATTGCCGATGATAATTCCGGAAAAGTTTGGATTGGAACCGGCAAAGGTTTGAATATTCTGGATCCGAAATCCGGAAAAATTTTTCAAAACGATCTTACTCAAAAATTGAAAAAGTTATTAGGCGAAATCAGAATAATGTCAGTTGCTTTTGATAACGAAAACAATATGTGGATCGGAACCTGGGGAGCGGGATTAATAAAATATAATTCGTCTGATAATTCCATAAAACAATTCAAATCTGATACGGAAAATCCGAATAGTTTAATTAATAACAGAGTTAGAACGGTTTACATTGATAATAACGGAAAAATCTGGCTCGGTACTTTAAAAGGAATGAGCATTTTTGAACCTTCAAATGGAAAATTTACAAATTATTCAAAAACCGATAAATCAAAAAGTGAACTTGGAATTGTAAGATTTTTTACTCAGGATAAAAACGGAATTTTCTGGATTGGAACTGAAACTAGCGGTTTAATAAGATTTGACGAAAATTCAAATTCATTTAAGCATTTTTTAAACGATCCGGAAAATCCCAAATCAATCAGCAGCGATAGAATCGGCGCGTTTTTGGAAGATTCCAAAGGAAGATTTTGGGTAGCGACTTTTGGCGGCGGTTTAAATCTTTTTGATCGTGAAAATGAAACTTTTGAACATTTTACAAATGCAAACGGATTTTTTGATAATGTTGTTTACGGAATTCTTGAAGATAAAAACGAAAATTTGTGGATAAGTACAAACAGCGGATTAGTTAAATTCAACACAAAGGATTATTCAATAAAATCCTTTACAATTCTTGACGGACTTCAAAGTAATGAATTTAACGGCGGAGCATTTCATAAAACAGAATCAGGCGAAATGTATTTCGGCGGAATTAAAGGATTAAATTCATTCTTTCCTGATAATTTTGTAATGAATAATGTTGCTCCATCAATTGTTCTAACAGAATTTAAAGTTTTTGACAAGCAAACAGTATTTGATAAATCTTTAAATCATCTTGAAAAAATTGAACTTCCTTACAGCAAAAATTTCATCTCGTTTGAATTTGCGGCGCTCGATTTTTCTACAAGTGAACTTAATCAATACGCTTATAAATTAGAAGGATTTGACAAAGAGTGGATCCAATGCGGAACAAGAAGATACGTAAGTTATACAAATCTTGAACCGGGTGAATATACTTTCAGAGTTATCGGCGCAAATAATGACGGCACCTGGAACACTGAAGGCGCATCAATAAAATTAAATATTGTTCCACCATTTTACAAAACCTGGTTATTCAAATTAATTTTGATCGGAACAATTTTAATCGGGTGGGTTGTAATATACGAGATCAGAGTAAATACAGTTCAGAAGCAAAAAGAAAAACTTGAACGGCTTGTAGATTCGAGAACTGAAGAATTAAAAAATAAAAAAGAAGAACTTCAAAATATCAATAACGAACAAAGTGTAATTCTGAAAAAATTATCGGAATCTGAGATCGCTTTAAAAGAATTGAACTCTAATAAAGATAAATTATTTTCTATAATTGCGCACGATCTTAAAAGTCCTTTTACTTCATTACTCGGATTTTCAGAACTTATTGTAAGTGAAATTGATAATCTTTCAAAAGATCAGTTAAAAGAATATCTCGGAAATATTCAAGGATCGTTAAATAATCTTTTAAATTTGCTCAATAATTTACTTCAATGGTCAAGAGTTCAAACTAACAGCATTGAATTTACATTCAGGCATATCAAACTTTACGAAATTTCTGAAAAAGTAATTGCGCTTTTAAAAGGCAACGCAATCAAAAAGAATATAAAGATCATAAATCAAATTGATATTTTTGCGGTTGTTTTTGCTGATAGTTTTACAATTTCGCTTGTAATTCAAAATATAATTTCCAATGCCGTAAAATTTACAAATCCGGGCGGAGCGATAATTCTTTCTGCTGAAGATTCTGAAGATTTTGTTAAAGTGAAAATTTCCGATAACGGAGTCGGGATGGATAAAGATTCAGTTAAGAAAATTTTCGCACGAAACGAACATCATTCAACTTTGGGAACTGCAAAAGAAACAGGAACGGGATTGGGACTTATGCTTTCAAAAGATTTTGTTGAAAAGAACGGCGGCAAAATTGAAGTTGAAAGTGAAGTTGGAAAAGGCACAACCTTCTCGATTTACTTACCGAAAAATCCGGTTGAATTTTTATCTTAATTTTGAAATTAATTTAAAGTTCTATTATAAATAATTTCGATTAAGAAAATCCTTTTATAAAAGATTTCATTAAACATAATTATTTTTACGTTTTGTAAAGACGAAAAATATCTCGTCTTTACAATTTAAATATTCTAATCTTTCAATCTTTCTATTCTTTCTAATTTCTCATTCTTCCTGATTCCTCTATTTTTTATTCAATTTTAATTTTATACTTTTAAATTTCGTTAAAAAATGAAGTTTGATTTTTATGATTGTTTTAGAAAGTTTATTATTCAAAAAATTTCCTGAAGTTGTTTTGGCAATAAGCACAAAATTCGATTCAAAATCATCGGCTCCGTATTTTTTCAATCTTTCATACACAGTGGGCGATGAAAAACAAAAAGTTGATGAAAACAGAAGTAAATTTTTCTCTTCGCTCGGATTCAAAAACGAAAATGTAGCATATCAAAAACAAATTCACAGTGATACAATTCAAATTGCCGAATGCGGCGGAAATTGCGGAGAAAGTGACGCTTTAATTACAAATAGAAAAAATCTTGCGCTTGCGGTTTCTGTTGCTGATTGTACCCCTGTTTTTATTTATGATAATAAAAATAAAGTTGTAGCAGCAATTCACAGCGGATGGCGCGGTACTCAACAAAAGATAATTTCTAAAACATTGGATAAATTGAAAAACGATTTTTCATCCGATCCGCAAAATTTATTCGTATATATAGGGCCTTCAATTTCCCAAAATAATTATGAAGTAGGAAATGAATTTCTTGAGTATTTTGATAGAAAATACTTAAAACAAAACGGTGAAAAATTTCTTCTTGATGTAAAATCGGCAAATTACGATATGTTGATCAATTACGGAATTCCAAAAGATAATATTCAATTATCAAATCTTTGTACATACGAGTTAAAAAATTTGATGCATTCTTACCGCCGTGACGGAAAGCACTCCGGCAGAATTTTAGGACTAATTGCTTTGAAATAAAATCAAAATCGCGAAAAATAATTTATGAATCTCGATAAAATTAAAATACTACTCGGCTTTGCGCTGATATGCCTGTTATGGGGCTCAACCTGGATGGTAATAAGAATCGGATTGGATTCTTTAACACCAATAATTTCCGCGGGATTCAGATTTACTTTGGCGGCAATTGTTCTTTTCTTAATTATAAAAATACGCAAAACTGAAATTCAAAAAGATAAAACTTCCGTAATTTTATATTTAATTCTCGGAATATTTTCTTTCGTAATTCCGTTCGGATTAGTTTACTGGGGAGAAGATCACATTCCATCAAGTTTGGCTTCGGTTCTTTTCGGAGCTTATCCTTTTTTCGTTGCTGTTTTTTCAAAATTTGCTTTCCCGGATGAAAAAATTTCGATCAATAAAATCTTAGGAATTGTTATCGGTTTTTTAGGAATTATCATAATTTTTTCAGATGATTTTTCAACCGGATTTTCATTTAATTTACTTGGAATGTTTGCGGTTGTTTTAAGCGCAATGCTTCAAGCCGGAACCGCTGTCGTAATAAAAAAACACGGTGGATATTTAAATCCGCTTACCATGAATTTTTATCCGATCTTGATCGCGGGAATTTCATTTTTGATATTCGGTTATTCGATAGAAGACAGTTCAAAATTGATATTTGATGAAAAAGCATATTTTTCCGTTGCTTATCTTGCGCTTTTCGGAACGATCGCAACTTTTACAACTTATTACTGGCTTTTACAAAGAATGAATGTTGTAATTTTATCTTTAAGCGCATTTATAACTCCGATTGTTGCAGTAATTCTTGGCTGGTCAATTTTGTCGGAATCGTTTTCAATTATTGATATTTCAGGCACAATTATGGTGTTAATTGGAATTTTATTTGCTAATTTTAAAGGCGTAAAAAATTTAATTTCAGGCAAAATAAAAGCGAATAAAAACAGTGCATACGTTAAAACTTAAAAATATTTCATTTTACGGCTATCACGGAGTTTTTGAAGAAGAAAAAAAACTCGGCGGAAAATTTGAAATTGATGTTGAATTATTTTTCGATTTTTCAAAAGCGGCAAAATCCGATTCAGTTGAAGATACAATTGATTACGGAATAGTTTATCAATTTATAAAAAATCATTTTGAAAATACAAAATATAATCTTATAGAAGCGCTTGCGGTAAATATTGCCGATGGAATTTTAAAAGAATTCAAAATTGAAAAAGTGAAAATAAATTTACGCAAATTCAATTTGCCCATCAAAGGCGAAATTGGCTATTCGGAAGCAGAGGTAATTAAAAGTAATGACGAATGATATTTTTTTGGGACTCGGTTCAAACAAAGGAAATAAAATAGAATTTATAAGATCGGCAATCGAAATTCTGAAGGCTGATCCTAAAATAAAAATAGAATCGGCTTCATCACTTTACGAATCAGAACCGTACGGATTAAAAGAACAGGATACTTTTTTTAATGCGGTAATAAAAATCAAAAGTTCATACGACTTGCACGAACTTCACGCAAAAATAAAATCGGTGGAAAAAGAGATAGGAAGACAAAACGGAACGAAATGGGGACCGCGCGAAATTGATATTGATCTTCTTTTTTTCGGTAAGACAATTTTTTCAGATGAAAAATTGACAGTTCCGCATAAAGAAATTTTGCTGCGCGATTTTGTGATTATTCCGCTTTCCGAAATTTCAGAAAATTTTGTTCATCCGCAAACAGAAAAAAAATTAAGTGAAGTTGATCTTTCAAAAATCGAAAAACTAATTTTCAAAAAACACGAATTCGATCTTTTGAAAAATGAAAAAGATCAATCTTAAAATTGAAATTTACTATTAAAATAATTTCAGTTTCATTTTTAATATTGGAAAAAAATATCGCAAAGCTGAATTGTGAAAAATAACGGAGAAAAAGTTTGATAGATTCCAACGGAATAAGATACATTGCAATTGAAGGCGTGATCGGCGCGGGCAAAACAACTCTCGCAAGAAAAGTTTCCGAAAGATTAAAAGCAAAATTAATTCTTGAACAGTTTGAAGAAAATCCTTTCTTAGGAAAATTTTACGAAGATAGAAAAAGATTTGCTTTTCAGACACAAATGTTCTTTTTGGTAAACAGATTTAAACAGCAGCAAAATCTTGCACAGGGAGATCTTTTTAGTGAATTTACAGTTGCCGATTATATTTTTGAAAAAGACAGGATTTTCGCTCACTTAAATCTTGAAAGTGACGAGTTAAAACTTTACGAATCAATTTTTCCCGTGCTCGAAAGAAATTTACGCAAACCGGATCTGCTGATATTTTTGCAATCCAGCGTTGATAGATTGATGCACAATATCCGAAGAAGAAACCGTTCAATTGAAGCAAGTTTAACGCGCGGATACATTGAAGAACTTCACAGAATTTACAACAATTATTTTTTTAAGTATAACAAAACTCCCATATTAATCGTAAATTCAACTGAAATAGATTTTGTAAATAATGAAAAACATTTTGATGATCTTTTTGAACAGATCTTCAGAAAAGACAGATCATTGAAAGAATATTTCAATCCTTTAACCAGAGGAGCATAATGTTACGTTTAATAATTTTTATAATTCTGTTTTTTATCGTTTACCAAACTTTTAAAGCATTTATGCGTTTAATTTCAAATCAAAACAGAAAAGAAGTTGATTCTGATATACGAAACGTAAAACAGAAAAAAAGATACGATATTAAGCAAGGTGATATTGTTGAAGCAAAGTTTGAAGAAATAAAAGATGAGGATGACGAAAAAAATAACGATGAAGAAAAGAAATAGAATTTGCCGTAATGAACTTTATTGAAAATTTACTTAAAAAATATTTTTATTTAGAAAAAAATGATTCGAAAGATTTAGGCGAGCCGAAAAAAATTTTGATCGTGCGTCCCCATAATCAATTAGGTGATATGCTCGCTTCGGTTCCTATTTTCAGGGCGTTGAAAGAAAAATTTCCTTCTTCTAAAATTACGTTGATTGTAAGTCCGCAAAATAAAATTGCAGTTACCAAAAATAAATTTATAAACCGTATCATTCTTTTTGATAAAAAGAAAATTTACAATCCTTTTGAACTTCTAAAATTCTTAAAGATCCTAAAAGAAAATTACGATCTTGCAATTGTTCCTGTAACAGTTTCAATTTCATTTACAAGTAATCTTTTAGCGCGTATCTCAAATTCAAAAATCCGTATCGGGATTTCCGAACTTAGCGGAATGAAAAATAATTACGATTATTTTTTTGATAGAAGAGTTAAAATGGATTGGCGGAAATTTCCTGATCAAAATGTTTATGATTTTTGCCTGGAAATTCTTCGTCCTTTCGGAATTGATACAACAAATCTTCGCAGTGAAATTAATTTTGATTTAGAAGATGAAAAAGTGGCCGAAAATTTTATTAATTCAATTGAAAAAAATGACGATGAACTTTTAATCGGACTTCACGTTGGTGCAGGAAAACCGCCGAACCGATGGAATTTAAATAAATTCATTCAGCTTACGGGAAAAATTAATTCAAATTATAAAGCAAAATTTTATTTGACCGGAACAAATGCAGATCAAAATGAAATAGATTATGTAAAAGAAAATTGTAAAATAAAGCTTTATGAATTTACAAATAAAACAATTCCCGAACTTGCGGCATTAATCTCAAAATCGGATCTTTTTATAACAAACGATACGGGAGTTATGCACGTTGCAGGCTCAACAAAAACTTCGCAAGTTTCAATCTTTGGTCCCACAAATCCTTTCAATTGGGCACCGATAGGCTTACAAAAAACTTTTATAAGAAAATCTGATTTGATTGATGATGTTGAGGTTGACGAAGTTTATACTTTTTGCGACTTTCTATTATCCGAAACAACACAAAAATAAAAATGCAAAACGAACATTATGCTGTAATTGATATAGGTTCAAATTCATTTCACATGATCGTTGCCAAAATAAATAAAATAGGCAAAATCGAAGTTGTTACAAGAGATAAAGAAGTTTTAAGATTAAATTGGAACAACAATTCTCAAAAAAAAATTGCTTCGGATGAAACAATTCAAAAAGCAATTTCCACGATAGAACGGCAAAAACTTTTTGCGGGAAAATACGGTGCGGAAATTAAAGCCGTTGCAACAAGCGCACTCCGCGAACTTCAAAATCAAAATGAAATAATTGAAAAAGTAAAAAACTCAACCGGAATTGAAATTGAAGTAATCAGTGGATTTCGCGAAGCCGAATTAATTTATAAAGGAATTCTAAAAGCGCTTGATGTTTTTGATAAAAAATTACTTTGCATTGATATCGGCGGAGGCAGCACGGAATTTACTTTAGCGGGAAATGGAAAAATTGAATTTACCGAAAGCAAAAGGATCGGCGCAGTAAGATTATCAAATATGTTTTTCCCTGATTTTGAAATTTCAGAAAGCGCAATTTCAAATTGCAATAATTATATAAAAGAAGAATTGAAAAATATTTCTGAAAAGATAAAGAATTTTGAATATGATTGCTGCATCGGAACTTCAGGAACGATTTTAGCAACCGGCGCAATGATCCGTGCAGAAAAATCAGGAAAAAATTCCGGAAGGGTTTTAAATAATTATTTGATAAATTCCGCGCAAATAAGTACAATTTATGATCTTGTGATCTCAAAAAAGACAATTGCAGAAAGAAAAGGAATTTTGGGATTAGAAGAAAAACGCGCTGATGTTATTCCCGCGGGAGTTTTGATTCTTAAAACAATTTTTGAAGAATTTAATATCAAAGAAATGACACTTTCCGGATTTGCTATACGCGAAGGAGTAATTTCAGAAATGTCCGGAAATTAAAATAAATCAATGAAAGTTTATTCAATTTAAAATTTTGATAAAATTCAACTTTATTCTTTAAAATTTCAATGTAAATTTTCTTTTAATTTAATCCGGACAAATTTAAAGATCGAAATTAATTAAGAATTTACATCTTATTTTGCTTTTGAATTTTTGGCTTATTATATTTGAAATCTGAATTTACTTATCGGAAAAAGAAAAAATGCAGAATATTTATATTAAAGATTTAGCAAAATATGCAGGTGAATCCATAACTTTAAAAGGCTGGGTTCATAATAAAAGATCAAGCGGAAAAGTTAAATTTGTAATTTTACGCGATGGAACCGGACTTTTACAATGTATCGTATTTAAAGGAAACGTTTCTGAAGATATTTTTCAAATTGCAGATAAATTAGGACAAGAATCTTCAATTGAGATTACGGGAAAAATAAAAGAAGAACCGCGCGCTATAGGCGGATTTGAAATGGATGTTACCGATCTTAAATTAATTTCGGAATCGGTTGATTATCCAATAACTCCTAAAGAGCACGGCGTTGAATTTTTGATGGATAAAAGGCATTTGTGGCTTCGTTCACAAAGACAAGCCGCAATTATGCGCGTTCGTCATAGAATTGTAAAAGCAGTTCGTGATTTTTTTGATGATCGGGGATTCACTTTGATGGATGCTCCTATTTTAACTCCATCTGCATGCGAAGGAACTTCAACTTTATTTTCCACAGATTATTTTGATTTAGGAAAAGCATATTTAACTCAAAGCGGTCAGCTTTATGCTGAAGCCGGAGCAATGGCTTTAGGAAAAGTTTATACTTTCGGTCCTACTTTCAGAGCCGAAAAATCAAAAACACGCAGACATTTAACTGAATTTTGGATGGTTGAGCCGGAAGTTGCTTTTGCAGATCTGAACGATAATATGGATCTTGCAGAAGAATTTTTGGAATATATTGTTCAATCGGTTTTAAAAGATAGAGCCGAAGAATTGAAAATTTTAGAACGAGATATTACAAAATTAGAAAAAGTAAAGAGACCTTTCCCAAGAATTTCTTACGATGAAGCCGTGGAAATTCTTCATAAAAATGATATTAAATTTGAATGGGGAAATGATTTCGGCGGAACTGATGAAACCATAATTTCAAATCAATATGACCGTCCGGTTATGGTTCACAGATATCCATCAGAAGTTAAAGCATTTTATATGAAGCGCGATCCTGAAAATCCGAAAGTTGCGCTTGCTGTTGATGTTTTGGCTCCGGAAGGTTATGGCGAAATTATCGGTGGAAGCCAAAGGGAAGATGATATAAATCTATTATTAGAAAGAATAAAAGAGCACGATCTTCCGATGGAAATGTTTGACTGGTATTTGGATTTAAGAAGATTTGGTTCGGTTCCACATGCAGGATTTGGACTTGGAATTGAAAGAACGGTGGCATGGATTTGCGGCTTGGAACACGTTCGTGAAACAATTCCTTTTGCAAGAATGATTTACAGAAATACTCCGTAATTAAAATTTACGGAAAATTGATTTTAATTTTGAAAGTAAAGTTTCCATTTTTAATAAATTTTATTAGCTTTACTATTTAAGAAAAATTCCGAATTTAGATTTTATGACTTTAGAAATAGTTCTATTTACATTATTTGCTTTAATTGCTGCAACTTCTTCAGTTGTTATGATTACCAGAAAAAATCCGGTTATCAGTGCAATTTTTCTCATCATAAATTTCTTTTCCCTTGCCGGCTTATATTTGCTGCTTAATGCGCAATTTATTTCCGTTGCCCAAGTTATAGTTTATGCCGGCGCAATTATGGTTCTTTTCCTTTTCGTTTTGATGCTTGTCAACCCGAAAAATGAAGATTTTATAATCGGAAAAAATAAAATAAAATTATTTGCCGTTATTATTGCGGCTGTTGTATTCTTTCAAATTGCATATTTGATAGTTTTTGCGGTTCCATCAGCAAAATTATCACGTGAAGTTGCAAAAAGCGTTGAAGCCGGAAGTGTTGAACAAATCGGTAGTATGCTTTATACAACTTACTTGCTTCCGTTTGAAGCTGCAGGATTTTTACTTTTGGCAGCAACAATTGGTGCTCTTGTTTTAGCTAAAAGAAATTTCGATTAAAAGATTTGAACTAAAAAATATATTTTGATTAATTAAAAACTTATAAAGTATGTTATCAATCCCGATTGAATACTATTTGATCTTAAGCGCCTTCATGTTTTCTGTGGGGGTAGCGGGAGTTCTAATAAGAAGAAATGCAATAGTTATTTTTATGTCAATTGAACTTATGCTAAATTCGGCAAATTTAACTTTGGTATCTTTTTCTTCTTTTATGGGAAACTCGATTGGACAGATTTTCGTGTTCTTTGTTATGACTGTTGCCGCTGCCGAAGCCGCAATTGGTCTGGCAATTATAATTGTGATTTTTAGAAATAAATTAACTGTTAACATTGACGAGATCAATATCTTAAAGTGGTAAATTCTCGATGATAGATTATATTTATCTTACCGTCCTTTTGCCGTTAATCGGATTTTTAATTAACGGAGTTTTCGGACATAAAATTAAAAATGAAAAAATAATTGGAATTATTGGCAGTGGGACTGTCGGAATTTCATTTATGATCGTTTTGATCGCTTTTTTTCAAACTTTAAATTTGCCGGTTGAACAAAGAGCAAATACCGTTGAATTATTCTCATGGATAAGCGTCGGCGGATTTAACGTGAGCTTTGCATATCTTGTTGATCAACTTTCGCTAGTAATGGCATTGGTTGTAACAGGCGTTGGATTTTTAATTCACGTTTACTCGATCGGATATATGCACGGAGATAAAGGATTTTGGAGATTTTTTGCATATCTCAATCTTTTTATTTTCGCAATGATGAATTTGATTTTAGCTGATAATTTTGTCCTGCTTTTCCTTGGTTGGGAAGGTGTAGGACTTTGTTCATATCTTCTAATCGGATTTTGGTATGATAGAAAATTTGAAAAAGGAACTACAAGCCAGGCAGCAAAAAAAGCATTTGTAGTAAATAGAATTGGCGATTTTGGATTTTTACTCGGAATGTTTCTGATCTATATGACTTTCGACAGTTTGAATTTTCAGGAAGTTTTTACAAAAGCCGGAATATTTCCCGTATCTGAAACAGTTTTTAGTTTGATCGCAATTTTCTTGTTTATTGGTGCAACAGGAAAATCTGCGCAAATTCCGCTTTTTGTTTGGTTGCCTGATGCGATGGCAGGTCCAACTCCGGTTTCCGCATTGATTCACGCGGCAACAATGGTTACAGCCGGCGTTTATATGGTTGCAAGAACTTCAATAATTTATGCTTCTGCTCCAACAGTTATGACTGTTGTTGCAGTAATTGGGTTATTGACTGCATTTATGGCAGCAACAATCGGTCTAGTTCAAAATGATATTAAAAAAGTTTTAGCTTATTCTACCGTAAGTCAATTAGGCTATATGTTTTTGGCTTTAGGCGTTGGCGCCTTTTCTGCGGGAATTTTTCACGTAATGACTCACGCATTCTTTAAAGCCTTGTTATTCCTTGGAGCAGGTTCTGTTATTCACGGAATGCACGAAGAACAAGATATTAGAAATTACGGCGGACTTAAAAAATATATGCCGGTTACTTTTGCTACATTTTTGATTGCCTCTTTAGCAATTGCAGGCTTTCCGGGACTATCAGGATTTTTCAGCAAAGATGAAATTCTTTGGTTTTCCTATGCACAGGGCTCCACTTTCTTTTGGATTATTGGTGTTCTAACCGCAATGATGACCGCATTCTATATGTTCAGATTAGTTTCGTTAACATTCTTGGGTAAAGAAAGATTTGATCATCATAAAGTTCATCCGCATGAATCACCAAAAGTTATGACAATTCCTTTGATCATATTAGCCGTTTTATCAGTTATTGGTGGTTATATTGGAATTCCTGAAGTTTTTTCAGGCGAACACGGCAATCAATTTCATAATTGGCTTGAGCCGGTATTCAGAAATGCTGATAGAAAACTTCAATATTTCGGAAGCCATTCACATTCAGAAGAAATTTTATTAATGGCCGTTTCTACCGTTGCAGCTTTAGCAATGATCTACTTTGCATGGTATGTCTATACTAAGAAAAGATCCGTTGCAGAAAAAACTTCGATTAAACTTAAACCTGTTTATAATGTTTTATTAAATAAATATTATGTTGATGAAGCTTACGAAGCAGGAATTATTCAGCCGATTCAAAAAGGTTCAGAAACGGTTCTTTGGAAATTTACTGATAATAAGATAATTGATGGCGTTGTAAACGGTTCAGCAAAAGTTATAGATCTAATTTCAATTTATATAAGAAAATTTCAAACCGGCGTTGCCCAATTTTACGCACTAGTTATGATGCTTGGCATAGTCGCTGCATTATTCTGGTTAATATTTAGATTATAAAAATTATGGAAAACAGTTATTTACTTACATATCTTTTGGCTATACCGCTTTTGGGAAGCCTTGCGGTTCTTTTTTTCAAAAAGGAAAATGAAAAAGCGGTTAAATGGACCGGTTTTCTGTTTTCGCTCATCGCATTTTTTCTTTCTTTATATATCTACTTTAAATTTGATGCAAATAATGGTGATTTCCAATTCTTAGATAGATTTATTTGGATTGATAGTTTAAACATCAGTTATTTTGTAGGAGTTGATGGAATTTCACTCCTTTTAGTTTTGCTTACCACATTTTTAACTCCAATTACTTTGGTTTCATCCTGGAACAGCATTACAAAAAAAGTTAAAGAGTTTACATTCTTCATGCTTCTTCTTGAAGTTGGAATGCTAGGAGTATTTCTTTCACTAGATTTATTCCTTTTTTATATCTTTTGGGAAGCAATGCTTATTCCAATGTATTTTATAATTGGAGTTTGGGGCGGCGAACAAAGAATTTACGCTTCAATTAAGTTTTTCATTTATACAATGCTTGGAAGTTTGTTGATGCTGGTTGCAATTATCTGGCTTGGAGTTTACGCTTCGGATGTGACCGGATCATTTACGACAAATTTACTTGAACTTTATAATATTGGACCAATGGTTCCGCTCGCAATTCAAGGATTTATGTTCTTTGCATTTATGGCAAGTTTTTCGATCAAAGTTCCATTGTTTCCTTTACATACTTGGCTTCCAGATGCGCACGTTCAGGCGCCGACCGCAGGAAGTGTTATTCTTGCAGGCGTTTTACTTAAAATGGGAACTTACGGAATTTTAAGATTTTGCTTACCATTATTTCCGCAATCGGCAATTAAATTTGCGCCTTTCATCGGAGTTTTGGCGGTAATTGGAATTATTTACGGTGCACTTGTTTCAATGGTTCAAAAAGATATGAAAAAACTTGTTGCTTATTCTTCTGTTTCACATCTTGGATTTGTTGTGCTGGGTCTTTTTGCACTAAATCTAGAATCAATGCAGGGCAGCGTAATTCAAATGGTAAATCACGGACTTTCAACAGGAGCATTATTCCTTTTGGTAGGAGTGATTTATGACAGAACCCATTCGCGTGAAATTTCATTTTATGGCGGAATTGCCAAAGTGGTTCCTCTTTTCTCAGTCGCACTTATGATCGCGAGTCTTTCCTCGATCGGTTTACCCGGATTAAACGGTTTTATCGGCGAGTTTTTGATTCTTTTAGGATCATTTAAATCAACAACTTTAAATAGTATGTGGTTTACAATTTTTGCTGCAACTGGAGTTATTTTTGCTGCTGTTTATTTGCTATGGATGTATCAAAGAGTTGTTTTCGGCGAAGTGAAAAATAGTAAATTACATGATTTGACTGATCTGACAAAAAGAGAAATTTTAGTTTTGATACCAATCTTCATTTTCATTGTTTGGATCGGAATTTATCCTAATACTTTCTTAAAGCTGACTGAAAAATCTTCACAAAGCATTGTGCAAAAAGTTTTAAACAGTTCTAATATTCAATTAACTAATATTAAATAGGTAAAAGTGGTAAAGAGTTTTAAATATTTATTGGCAGTTTTATTAGTTTTAATTTCACTTGGAAGTTTTACAAATTCATTTTCTCAAGATCCTGAACCTCAGGAAAGAAGAGGACAAGTAGTTGAACCTGCATCGGAAGAAGTTGAACATCCACTTCCAAATCCGATCATGGTTATTCCTTTTGTTGCTTTGTTATTAATGATTGCAACCGGACCATTATTTTACAAACATTTTTGGGAACATAATTATCCTAAAATTGCGATCGTTTTAGGTTTAATTACATCATTTTATTATTTGCTTGTGCTGCGGGACTATCATAGTTTATTGCACACATTGGCAGAATATATCTCATTTATTGCGCTTTTAAGTTCATTATTTGTGGCTTCAGGCGGAATCTTGATAAAAGTTGATAGAAAAGCTACGCCGATGCTGAATGTTTTATTTTTGCTTTTCGGCGGAGTAATTGCAAATATAATAGGTACTACCGGTGCTTCAATGCTTTTGATAAGACCTTTTATCAAAATGAATAAAGGAAGAATTGCACCTTATCATATTATATTTTTCATTTTTGTTGTTAGTAATGTCGGTGGTGCTTTAACTCCAATCGGTGATCCGCCGCTGTTTTTGGGATTTTTACGCGGTGTTAATTTCTTTTGGTTCATTGAAAATATTTGGTATATCTGGCTCCCTACAATTTTATTGATATTATTGGTTTTCTATTTTATTGATTCAAGAAATACCAAATCAGATGAGCTTAATGAAGAAACAGTTTATACAAATAAATTTGAATTCAAAGGTGCAAAAAATTTAGTTTATCTTTTAATAATTTTAATATCGGTTTTTATCGATCCGGGAGTTATTAGCTGGGTTCCTAGTTTGGCTCCGCTTCCTTTTGGAATAAGAGAAATTATCATGTTCTCGGTAGTATTTTTATCATACAAAACAGCTGATGAAAAAATTCTTGCCGCAAATGAATTCGATTTTGAACCGATAAAAGAAGTTGCTTATTTATTTATAGGAATATTTGCAACAATGATACCTGCACTTCAATTGATTGCGCATGAAGCAAGACTTTTCGGCGATCAATTAAATGCCGGAGTTTTCTACTGGGCAACTGGACTTTTATCAGGATTTTTAGATAACGCACCAACTTTTCTTAATTTCTTGAGTGCGGCAATGGGTAAATTTAATCTTGATGTAAATTCACAAGCCGCTGTAAGAGAATTTGTTATTGCTGACGCCTATTATTTGCAGGCAATTTCAGTTGCCGCTGTATTTTTCGGTGCGTTAACCTATATCGGAAATGGACCGAACTTCATGGTAAAATCAATAAGTGAACGTGCCGGTATAGAAATGCCGAGTTTCTTTGCTTATTTAATTAAATATGCATTAACAATTCTTGTCCCGATTTATTTTTTAGTTTGGTTAGTATTTTTTTACGGGAAACATTAATATGAAAACAATTAGCGAAACTTTACAAAACAACCTTTACGGGCTTTATTACGGAAACAGAATAATTTTACCTTTTTCAGGTACTATTTTAAAAATGGTACTTGATAATGATATTTATATGGATTTTTCGCCGGATTCAAAAACTGTGTTTATAAAAGAAAGCGAACAATTTATGGAAATATATTTTAAAGCTGAAGATAATTTAGATGAAGTAGTTTCAAAATTTGAAAATATTAAACTTATCATCGTTGAAAAAGGTGCTGATATTTTTAATTTTGACAATCATAAAAAAATTGCCCTTCAACTTGAAGAAGGTCATAAAGTAAAAGTTATTGAAATAGACGAAGACATTTTATTTATAGAGTAAATATGCTGAACAGTTTACAAGATTATCTAGATATACTGCCTTTTTTAATTTTAGGGCTGGGAATTGTAATTGCGACATTCATTGAAATGTTTTCCGCAAAAAGCGAAAGAATTTTGCCCTGGTTTTCACTTTTAGTATTACTTGGTTCTGCAGTTTTTTCAATTAATACTTTGAGTAATACGACTGAAGCTTTCGGCGGAATGTTGGCAGTTGGCGGAAATCCAGGAATATTTAATTTTCTTTTTAATATTGGCGCGAGTTTAGTTGTGCTGAATTCCGTTGATTACATTAAAAAATACGGGGCTTATTTCGGTGAATATTATATTTTGATTTTGACTTCTGTTTTAGGCATGATGCTAATGGCAGGAGCAAAAGATTTATTCGTTATCTTTTTAGGATTGGAGTTAATGTCTGTTTGTTTCTATGTACTTGCAGGAATTAACAGAAGAAAAAATGAAGCAAATGAAGCTTCTATGAAATATTTCCTTCTTGGATCTTTTGCTACAGGATTTATTGTCTACGGAATTGCTTTGATTTACGGTACAACTCAATCAACTTCAATAGATAACATAATAATGAATTATGAGCTTTACAACGATAGTATTTTATTTTATGCAGGAATGTTACTTTTCTTTATAGGGTTTTCATTTAAAATTGCCGCTTTTCCTTTTCATATGTGGGTGCCCGATGTTTATCAGGGTTCAGCAACAACAGTTACATCATTAATGTCAACAGGCGGTAAAGCTGCAGCATTCAGTGTTTTGCTTATAACAATGATCTCAATGTACTTTGAAAATCTTGCAAACACTTTTATGCCTTACTTTGCCGTAATTTCAATTCTTTCAATGTTTTACGGCAGCATTGTGGCAATCGCTCAAAATAATTTGAAAAGAATGTTGGCATATTCTTCAATTTCGCACGCCGGATATATGGTAATTGGATTGGCAGCAGGAAATTTTGATGCTTTTGCCGGAATAACCTTCTATCTTTTAGCTTATACATTTATGAATATCGGTGCTTTTGGTGTTATTTCAATGATTGAAGGCGAAAATGATACAAATCTTGATATCACAAATTACGCAGGATTAAATAATAGAAATCCCTTATTAGCCGCGCTTCTTGCTTTATTTATGTTCGCTCTTTCCGGATTGCCTCCATTTGCAGGCTTTTTCGGTAAATATTATGTTTTCATCTCAGCGGTAAAAGCTGATTTGACCTGGCTTGCAATTTTAGGAGTAATTTCAAGTGCGATAAGCGTTTATTTTTATTTGCGTGTTGTTGTATTTATGTATTTCAAGGGATCTGAAACTGAATTAGCGTATTCAAATAGCAAATATACTTTGGTCGCGGTAATTGTTGCTGCGGTTTTTGTACTGCTTTTGGGAATTTATCCGGGTTCAATGTTGAATATGATTTTAGCATATTTAAGATAATTTTTTTTATAAAGTTTAAAGAGTTTTTAAAATAAATGATACCTTTATTTTCAGTTTCTCAAATTCGTGAAGCTGATAATTTTGCAATAAATTCTTTAAAAATACCAAGTTTGATGCTTATGGAAAATGCTTCCATAAGCATTTTTAATTTTTTAAAGAATGATATCTTTATAGATTTAATTCCTGGCAATGTTGGAATTATTTGCGGAAAAGGGAATAACGGCGGTGATGGATTTGCAGTTGCAAGACATTTGATTTGTAACGGAATTAAAACCACCGTAATTTATGTTGGGGAAAAAGATGAACTTTCCGAAGATGCTCAAATAAATCTTAATCTTCTCGAAAATATTTTAACCGGATTTGCAACCAATTCAAAAATCATCAAGTATAAGTCAAACAAAGATCTTAAGAATTTACGCGATTGCGATTTCATTATAGATGCGTTACTCGGAACCGGAACAAAAGGCGAGATCAATTCTCCGTATAAAGAAATTATTGAAGAATTGAATTCTATTTCATCTTTGAAAATTGCAATTGACGTTCCCAGCGGATTAAATCCGGAAACAGGCTTCGGAAAAACAATTTTCAAAGCTGATTTTACTATTACATTAGCCGAATTAAAAAAAGGATTATTTATAAATTCCGGGAAAATTAATTCAGGAAAAGTCGTAAAAGGATATATCGGAATTCCCGGCGAATACTTTGAAAATCTTGATGTTGAAGAATATTTCATTGAACCGGAAGATGCTCTTCAAAATCTTCCTGAGAAAAATATAGATTTAAATAAATATACTGCCGGTAAAATATTAATAATTGCTGGATCGGATCAAATGCCGGGAGCTGCAATGCTTTCTGCTGAGGCAGCATTAAAAAGCGGTGCCGGAGCTGTTTATCTTTCTGTTCCAAATTCAGTTAAGCAAATCGTGAACAGCAAGATTATGGAAGTAATAGTTGTCCCCTATGGCGATGAAAATTCATCTTATTTAAATTTGGAAGATTTAGATTCACTGAAAGATAAAATTGAAAAAATGGATGTTTTGGTTTTGGGTCCGGGTTTAGGCAGAAATAAAGGAACGATTGATACTGTTAGAAATGTTTTGAAATCTTATTCAAATAAAAAAATGATTCTGGATGCTGATGCAATTTTTGCGATCGGGAAAAATGAATTTATGAATTTCGATCTTAAAAATTGTATCTTAACTCCGCATTTAGGTGAATTTGCAAATTTAATTGATGTTGAAACTGAAGAGATTAAAAAAGATATTTTAAAATATGGAAAAGACTTTTGTAAAAAAACAAATACACATCTTGTGTTAAAAGGTGCGCCGACAATTATCTTTAATCCTGAAGGCGAAGCTTTGATAAATTCAACCGGAAATCAAGGGATGGCAAAATTCGGAACAGGTGATGCATTAACCGGAATAATCGGAAGTTTTGTGGCGCAAACAGGAAATTTGGAACAAAGCGCTGTTGCCGGAGTTTATTTACACAGTTTATCTGCTGATTTGTTATTAAATGAATTTACTGAATTCGGATATACTGCATCAGATATAATTGCGGGATTACCAAAAGCAATAAATTTTTTAAGAGGTTCAATTGTATAATTATTTGGCAAGAAATAAGGTTTTTATGATATATATTCCGTTAGTTTTGTATTGGATAGTTTTGCTGATTGCTACAAGTATTCCGGGTACTTCGGTTCCTTCTGTTGGTGTTAGTGATAAATTGGCTCAT
This sequence comes from uncultured Melioribacteraceae bacterium, assembly GCA_965365345.1. GTDB lineage: Bacteria > Bacteroidota > Ignavibacteria > Ignavibacteriales > SURF-24 > CBDUBH01. Next base: position 76,860 of record CBDUBH010000002.1, on the reverse strand, counting down.
TTTACGGCTTACACAATTTTAACAGTTCTTTTAACATTTACAATAAGCTTTCAAAATAAAATTAAATATTTAAAACAAAAAGCTTTTATATCAACTCTTGTAATCGTAAATTTATATGCAGTTTTAGATGAAATTCATCAGCATTTTATTCCCGGAAGAAGTATGGAGTTTTTAGATCTTCTTGCGGATTTCTTAGGTTCAATTTTGGGAGTTCTGATCGTTTATATAATTAAGCAAAATTCAAGGACAGGATTGGCGGAAGATTATTGATCAATCAAATTGAATGTTAATAAAATAACATTTGATTGGAGCATATATTTTTAAGTAGAAATTTTCTGAAACAAATTTATATTAATATTGTTAAATTATTAAAACTAGATTGACAATACTTAACACTTTTACTAATTTTACAACAAGATTTAATGCAATTAGGAGAGTAACGTGGCTCTAAAGAAAAATCCAAAAGTGGACTTAAAACTCAAATACAAAAGAGTGTTCGAAACAAGTATGATCATAGCACTTCTTTTGTTAATTGCTGCTTTTAAGTTTTTCCCGAAATATGAAAGAGAGGAAGTAGCGTTTGAGGCTCCTCAGGAACTTGTTAACGTTGAAGATATTCAACAGACAAAACAGGAAAACAGACCTCCTCCACCGCCAAAACCTCCGATTCCTATAGAAGCACCATCTGATAATGTGCTTGAAGATATTGAAATCGGCGATACGGAAATAGATATTACCGAAGAAGTAGCCGCTCCTCCTCCTCCTCCTCCGGCAGCTACAAAAAAAGTTGAAGAAGAACCGGTATTTTTCGTAGCAGTAGAAGAAATGCCTGAACCTGTCGGCGGAATTGAAGCAATTCAAAAGAAGATTGTTTATCCTGAAATTGCCAGAAGAGCCGGTGTTGAAGGTCGTGTTCTTATAAAAGCATTTGTTGATGAAGCCGGAAATGTAAGCAAGACCGAACTTATTAAAGGTATTGGTGCCGGTTGTGACGAAGCCGCAGCTGAAGCAGTTAGAAAAACCAAATTTAAACCCGGAAAACAAAGAGGAAAATCTGTAAAAGTGCAGGTAGCAATTCCCGTTATGTTTAAATTGAACTAACAATAAATTTTCGTGAAATTGAAAACGCCTTATTTCTCTAAGGCGTTTTTTTTTGCCAAAAATAAAACTAAATTCTAAAAAAAATCTTCCGATAATAAAAATAAGAAATCATAAATTATAAGATCAAAATACTTGACTTTTCGAATGGGAAGTTATAGTTTTGAAATAATTTATTGATGTTGTTAAAAATTAAATTGATTGAATTAAAGAATTATAAATTATAACAAATATAAGAGCTAAAGTGGATACTTACGCATCACTAACCGATCTACAAATCTTCAATAAAATAGCAGCAAGCGATTCCAAAGCATTGGAAATTCTTTATAACAGATATTCGGCAATTCTTTATACTTTAATAAAAAAGATTGTCGGAAAAGAAAATGCTGCCGAAGAGATTTTAACTGACGTATTTGCCATCGTATGGCGTAAAATTGATTATTTTAATTTTACATCAGGTAATGTTTATGCTTGGTTGGTTACTTTGTCAAGAAATAAAGCTGTTGATTATGTAAGAAGAAACAGACAGCAAAATTCGGTAACTGATAACTATGATGATGATTATGAAGATAAATTTATCATCCCTCAGTTAGCAAACGAAGGTGAAGCTTTTACTTTGGAAAAAGCTCTTAAATCAAAACATAAAATTGAAAATGCTTTAAGTAACCTTACCGATGCCCAAAAATTTGTGATAAATATGGCATATTATGAAGGATTTACACAAAACGGAATATCGGAAAAACTTAACATTCCGCTTCAAACGGTAAAAAGTAAATTGCAAGTTGCATTGCGCAGTTTAAATGACAATTTATTAAAAGAAAACTAGAGGGGATGAGAGATGACTGAGCAAAAATTTGAAGATTTGATTTATGCTTATTCGGCAGGTTGCTTGGATAAAGATGAATTGATTGAACTTGTAACATTACTTCAATCAAATGAAAAAGTTAATGACCGTAAACTTGGCGATTTGCAAAATGTGCTTAGTTTGTTGCCTTTGGTTTTGGAAATTGAAAAACCTAATCCTCAGGTACGAGATAAATTTGCAAGAAGATTATTCAGATTGCGCGATGAAGCTAGAGTTAAAGCGAAATTTAAACAGCCCGGTACTTCACAAACAGTTTTTGAAGCACCTAAAGAAAATATTGTACCGGAATTACCTGTTGAAAATGAATTGCCTAAAGAAATAATTACTGAAGTTAAAGTTCAGCAACCAGAACCGGAAAAGCCAAAAGCACCGGAAGTCAAAATTCCTGAGGTTAAAGTTGTTGATGCAATTCTAGAAGCACAAAAATCAAATGAAAAATTAAATGAAGTAAAACAGGAAAAAATTCAGAAAAAAGAAGAAAAACCTGTTACTGCTGAAATTAAAAAACAGGAAAAAGAACAATCTGTAAAAGATTCAAAAGCTGATAAAAAAGAACCTGTAAAAGAAAGCAAGAAAGAAGATAAAAAAGATGATTTAAAAGAACAGCCCGGAAGATACAGAGGAAGACGCGGTCTTTCTTATGTTGAAGAAGAAGAGAAAAAAGGCTTACCTAAAGCAGTTATAATCGGTGTTGTTGCATTAGTTCTTGCAGGTGCGGCATATTTCTTTACTAAAGGAAGCAGTGAAAGCGAAGTTGCACAAAATAAACCACAAACTCAGGTACAAGAAGTTGTCTCTGCTGAAAAACAGCGTGAAATTGATTCAATCAATCAGGCTATTGCTACAATTCAAAACCAACAGCAGCAAAATGTAACTGCCGCAACCGGCACTACAAATGAAGATCTGGCGCTTTTAATGAAAGAACTTCAAGCTGTGAAAGATGAATTGGCAAAACAACAGGCGCAAGCAAAAACTCAGCAAACTCAAACTGCAGCGCAGCCCGAAAAAACTGTTGCTGAACCAGTTAAACAACCAGAAGCAGCATCTGCGGCGGCAAGACAAGTCGTGACTCAGGCAGTTCCTGCAGCAAAAGAACCTGAAAAAGAGGAACCTAAACCTGCAGCAGTTTCAAAACCTGCAGAACCTGAATATTATTCAGTTGTTGATGAAATTCCAACACCGGTTGGCGGAGCAATGGCAATTCAGAAAAAAGTTTCATTACCTGAAAAAGCAATTACAGCGAACGTACAGGGTAAAGTTTTCGTTCAGGCTTTTATTGATGAAACCGGAAATGTTGTTAGAACAACTGTAATGAAAGGAATTGGTTACGGATGTGATGAAGTTGCTGAATTTGCAGTTAAATCAACTAAATTTAAACCCGGCAGAGTAAAAGGCGCAAATGTAAAAAGCCAAACTGTTATTCCGGTTCAATTTAAATTGTAAAGTATTCGCATTTTAATATTTAAAAGAGCATCTCAAAAGATGCTCTTTTTTTATTCTGACCAAAATTTTCCCTTATAAATCAAATCTTAACCGCAGAAAAAATATTATTGAAATTATAACCGCTTTTTATTTTCATTTACCGACAAATTTTTATTACTCGCCGAAAAAACTTTTTCCTATGAATTACGTCTAATTATTTTTACTTTGTAAAATTTATGACTTAGCCGTATTTTTTATGACCGGCAATTCATTTAAAAAACCATTCAGTCAAATTATATAAAATGAACAAAAATTTTGAAAAAGAAGAATTAAGCAGAAAAGACCGGGAAAAGCTTTTTAAAAGAAATGAAATACTTAATGCAGCGAAAAAACTTTTTGCAGTAAAAGGATATTCATTTACCACTATGGAAGAAATTGCCTCGGCAGCTGAATTCGGGAAAGGTACAATTTACAATTATTTTACTGATAAAGAATCAATTTATCATGAATTAATTAACGAGATCCTAAAGGATTATTTTGAAATTTTGAAATCAGCAGATAAAAATTCAACAGGATTTGAAAATTTTCTGGGAAATCTTACTTCTGCAGTATTTCATTATTCATTTGAAAACCAGCATGCGTTTTTAATTTTGGTTAAAGAAAGATTAAGAATAATAAGCAGCGAAAAATTTAATTCAGAAAAATTAAATGATTGTAATTTCGATATCAATGAAATTTTTAAAAAGAGAATCAATAAAGCTATTAAAGAAAAAGAAATAAAAAAAATTTCCGTTGAATCTTTAATAATATTATACAGGAGTTTTTTGTTCCCTTATCTTTATCAATTGCTGATCATGAATGAGCAAAAAAAGATAAATATTCAGGAAGAATTAAATTCAGTTCTTTCAATTTTATTTAATGGTGTTTTAACAAATAAAAAGGTGGATTAAGTGCGAATTTTATTGATCTTTTTTCTTATTGCAATAAATTTTGTTAATTCGTTTTCACAGGAAAACGGAGAAGCAATAAGTTTAAATCTGGAAAAAAGTATTGAACTTGCTTTAAAAAATAATCATGAATTAAGAAAATCCGAATTGGATAAAAGAAGAGCCGAATCACAAGTGCGTGAGGCGTGGGGCTCAGCGGTTTTTCCGAAAATAAATGGAAGCGCAAATTACACGCGAGCTTTAAAACTGCCGATTTTTACTTTTCAAATTGATACAGGCGGAGGCACTGCAACTCAAAGTTTCAGAATGGGTTCTGATAACAGTATTACCGCAACAGTAAGCGCCGAACAAACTATTTTAAGCGGCGGATTATTTTTAGCTGTGCGCGTTGCAAGGATCTACGATGAAATTGCTGAAAAAGCATTGACCGGAACCAGATTGAATGTAATTACTCAAGTAAAAAAATCTTTTTACTCGGTTTTGGTAGCGCAGGAAGCTGTGAAATTATCCAAATTAAATTTAAAGCTTGCCGAAGATAATTTCAAAAATGCGCAATCCATGTTTGATGCAGGATTAACTTCTGAATATGATTTAATTAGGGCGCGCGTTCAAGTTCAAAATTTTATGCCTGTATTAAGACAAACAGAAAACTCCTACATTTCGGCACAAAATCTTTTAAAGATTTTAACCGGAATTGAACTTGAAAGAAAAATTCAAATTGAAGATTCACTTGATTTTAATGAATTAGATATTCCTGAATTTGAAGAAAGTGCTGCAAAATTGGAACAGCAAAATAATTTACTGAATCAATTAAAGCTTCAGGTTGAATTTCAGGATAAAAATGTAACTTATCAGTTTACACAGCACTTACCTTCGCTTGCTGCTTTTGGTCAATGGCAAATTCAAGCTCAAGAAAATGACGGCACAAAATCTTTTTTCAAATATCCGTATAGAAATGCAGTTTCGGTTGGATTGAATTTGCGAGTTCCGATTTTTGACGGATTTCAAACAACAGCCAGAGTTCAGCAGGCAAAAATTGATCTTTTAAAAGCAAACGAAGATTTCATACTTGCCAGAAAAAATCTTAAAAGCCGACTTGAATCATTGATATTAGATATTAAAAGAAACAGAGAACAAATTGATTCATACAAGGCGACAATAGCGCAGGCAGAAAGAGGATATGAAATTGCAGTTAAAAGATTTACCACAGGTTTGGGTACCCAGCTTGAAGTGGTTGATGCGCAAGTCGCACTTTCTCAATCAAAAGTAAATTATCTGCAAACACTTTTTGATTACTATATTTCAAATGCCGAACTTGATGAACTTCTCGGCGAATTTAACACAGAGGAAAAATAATTGAGGAATAAAATGAATAATAAATTCAGAAATTTAATTTTCGGATTGCTGATTTTTCCGGTTACCGCATTGGTCATTAGTTCATGTTCCGATGCAGATGGATCCGATACTGCAAATTCCAAAAAGCCAAATAACAATGAAAAAATTGTAAATGTTGAAGTTATGCCTGTTGCAACAGATGAATTCAATAATTTTATAACTTTAGTAGGCACTTTGAAGGCAAGCGAAGAAGCAAGCATTTCTGCAGAAGAAGGCGGTGTAATTGAAGCTTTTAAGCATGAAAAAGGAAGTTATGTTTCCAAAGGTGATGTGATTTTTGAAATCGATAATCAAATCTTAAAAGCAAATTTAGATGCTGCTAAAGCACAATTCGATCTTGCTCAAGTAACTTACGAAAAGCAGGAACAGATTTTCAAAGATAATGTTAACAGCGAATTTCAGGTTTTGCAATCAAAATATCAAAGAGATGCGGCAAAAGCTAATTATGAACTTTCAAAAGCAAGATATGAAAAAACTTTTGTCCGAGCACCTTTCAGCGGAATAGTTGACGAAAAGTTATTTAACGTTGGAGAAGTTGTTTCGCCGTTAAGTCCTGTTGTAAAATTAATAAATTCTAATACACTCAAAATTGAAGCAGGCGTACCGGAAAGATATGTAACTCAGATTAAAAAAGGTACGAAAGTAAATATTAAAATTCGTGAGTTGGAAAATGAAAATATTCAGGGGACTGTAAATTATGTAGGTTCCTCAGTTTCTGATCAAAACAGAACATTTCCCGTTGAAATTATAATTCCAAACAAAAACAACAAATTGAAACCTGAAATGAATGCCGAATTAATGATCACGTTAGAAAAATTCAAAGATGTTGCGGTAATTCCCGAAGAAGTAATTACAAAAACAGATTTGGGTGATGTTGTTTATGTTGCAAATGACAGCATTGCGCAAATGCGAGTAGTAAATGTTTTATCGCGCTATAATAACAAAGCTGCAATTGATAGCGGATTACAGCGCGGCGATAAACTTGTTGTGGTCGGGTATCAAAATTTGATTCAGGGATTAAGAGTTAATGTGGTAAATGAAGGAAAAGAGTAAATGAAAATTTCAAATGTTGCCATAGAAAATAGAACAAGCGTTTTTATTCTAGTTGCAATAATTACAATTGTGGGAATTTATTCCTATGTATCGCTTCCAAGGGAAGCTTCTCCAGATGTTCAAATTCCGCTTGTTATTGTTTCAACTCCTTATATCGGAGTTTCACCTGAAGATATTGAATCTTTGGTAACTCAGCCACTTGAAAAGGAATTAAACGCAATTAGCGAAGTTAAAGAAATAACATCATCATCTTACGAAGGATATTCTTTAATAAGAGTTGAGTTTGAAAGCGGTTATAATATTGATGATGCTTTGCAGAAAGTCCGCGATAAAGTAAATAAAGCTGAACCTGAACTTCCTACAGATGCTGAAAAACCCGAAATTATAGAAATAAATTTTTCTGAATTTCCGATTTTCACATTTAATATTTCCGGTCCGTACGGTTTAATAAAATTAAAAGATATTGCGGAAGATCTCGAAGAACAAATTGAAAATGTTGAAGGCGTGCTGGATGTTAAAATTAGCGGCGGAATTGAAAGAGAAGTAAAAGTTGATGTTGATGTAAACAAAATGAATCACTATAATATTCGTTTTGATGATATTACACAAGCAATTTCAAACGAAAACAGAACAATACCTGGTGGATCAATTGATGTAAATAATTCAAGCTTTTTAGTTCGTATTCCCGGTGAATTTGATAAACCTTACATTGTTCAGGATCTTATAATAAAAAATAAAGAAGGAAAGCCTGTCTATATAAAAGATGTGGCTAATGTTTCATATTCCTTTCAGGATAGATCAAGTTATTCAAGATTAAATCAGCATGAAAGTGTAACTGTAAATGTTTCAAAAAGAGTCGGCGCGAATATTATAACAATTGCCGATAAAGTAAAAGAGATAATTTCTCAAAAAAGCCGCGAACTTCCTTCAGATCTTAATATTTATGTTTCGGTGGATTTTTCAAAAGATATCAGGCAAAGAGTTATAGATCTTGAGAATAATATATTTTCCGGATTGGTGCTTGTAATTTTGGTTTTGCTGTTTTTCCTTGGAGTTAGAAACGCGTTTTTTGTTGGAATCGCAATTCCATTGAGTATGCTGATCTCTTTTGTAATTTTTGATTTTATAGGGATTACACTGAATTTTATTGTACTTTTTTCGCTTATTCTTGCGCTCGGAATGCTTGTTGATAATGCTATCGTAATAATCGAAAATATTTACAAATATTTGGAAGAAGGACATTCATTAATTGAAGCCGCAAAACTTGGAACCAGCGAAGTTGCGTGGCCGGTTTCAACTTCAACTTTAACTACGGTTGTTGCATTTTTACCTATGGCATTTTGGCCCGGGATTGTCGGTGATTTTATGAAATATCTGCCGATAACCGTTATTGTTACTTTATCTTCATCTTTATTTGTTGCATTGGTAATAAATCCGGTTTTTGCTTCAAAGTTTATGAAACTTGAAAATCCTGATGAAAAACCAAAAACATTATTTGAAAAAGCAGTTCATCCTTTAAATAAAGTTACTCATTATTTTGTTGATGAACTTTTGCCGAAAACTTTGAACCGTTATGAAAAAATCCTACGCGCATCTTTAGGTCCGGTTCGTACACAGGATTCAAATGCAAGAGTAAATAAAAGAAACTGGCTTGGAATTTTGGCGCTTTTAGTTTTGGTTTTTTTAGTAATGGCCGGTGTTAGCAATGTTAAAATTCCTAATGAACTTGTACTTGCGGTTGCATTTATTGCAAGCGGTGGAATTATTTGGCTTTTTACAAATCCGAGATTGAAAGTTTTGAGCGGAACATTTTTACTGCTCCTTTTGATAGCTTTAGTCTATCGCGAATTTGATCACGGAGTTGAATTTTTCCCGACAACTCAACCTGAAAGAATTTACATAAATGTTGAAGCTCCAACCGGAACGAACATCGATATGTCAAATAGAATTGTTCAAAATATTGAACGCGAACTAAAACCATTCGTTGAAACAGATGTTCGTGAATATATTGCAAATGTCGGCTCATCAAATAATCCTTTTGATGGCGGCGGAACTCCAAATAAAAGTGTTATAACAATTCAATTTGTTGATTATGATCTAAGAAATCAATCTTCAATTATTACAACCGAGCAGATCCGTGAAGCGATCAAAAATATTCCCGGTGCCGAGCTGGAAGTAAAAAAAGAAGAAAACGGTCCGCCTGTTGGTCCGCCGATAAATATTGAATTAATCGGCGATGATTTTACGGTTTTAGGTGATTTAACTTCAAAGGTAAAAAATATTGTTGAAGCTGTTCCCGGAGTTGTTGATCTTAAAGACAATTTTGACAGAGGAAGACCCGAAATAAGAGTTGATATTGACCGCGAAAGAGCATCACTCTACGGATTAAATACTTCGCTTATTGCTTCGACCGTTAGAACAGCAATTAACGGAGCAACAGCATCAAAATACAGAATTAATGATGATGAATATGATATAACGGTAAGATTGCAGGAAGATCAGCGTAAAAGTATTGACGCGCTTCAAAATATGAACATAATTTACAATAACAATAACGGAAAAACCCTTTCCGTTCCGCTTGTAAGCGTTGCAAAACTTTCATATTCAAAAGGAGCCGGTGCCGTTAGAAGAAAAGATCTGCAAAGAGTAATTACAATTTCTGCAAATGCCGGTGAAGGTTATAACGCAAATGAAGTTCTTGATAGAGTTAAACAAGCATTAGCTGAATTTTCAATTCCAGCCGGATACAGATTAGAATATACCGGGCAAAATAAAGAGCAGGCTGAAGCTTCTGCATTTCTCGGTAAAACATTTTTACTTGTATTCTTAATGATATTTTTAATTCTTGTAATTCAGTTTAACTCATTAAGTCAGCCGCTAATTATTATGTTTGCCGTTTTAATTTCTCTAACGGGAGTTTTGATCGGATTAACTTTATACGGACTTCCATTCGGAATAATTATGACGGGAATCGGAATAATTAGTTTAGCGGGAGTTGTTGTAAATAATAATATCGTTTTGATTGATTACGTAAATATTCTGCGTAAACGCGGGCTTACAAGAAGAGAAGCGGTTGTAACAGCAGGCTTAAGAAGATTTCGTCCCGTTACGCTTACCGCAATTACAACAATTTTAGGACTAATTCCGCTTACATTCGGATTTGGTTTTGATATTTATACGTTCTCATTTGTTTCTGGCGGAGTTGATGTTGATTTTTGGCGTTCGATGGGAATTGCAGTGATCTTCGGATTACTTTTCGGCACGGTTTTAACTTTGCTGATTGTTCCGGTAATTTACTCAACGCTGGAAGATATTCCTTTTGCGATCCGTTCAGGAATTAGCAGTATAAAAGATCTGTTGAAAAAAAAGAAAACCGCTGAATAAGCGGTTTTTTTTATTTGCAATGCAACCTTTTACTTAAAATTTCAGTCTAAAAATAAAATCAAAAAAATATTTGAGGCAAAAAATGAAATTCAGAATTAATTATTTATCCGCTTTGATCGTGGTATTTTTAATTTCCGCTTCGTTTGTTTCAGCAAAGGAATTAAAAATCCTTCACGAAAAAAATTATAATGTTAAAAGCGGATCGGAATTAAATATCAACACAACTGTCGGAGATCTTTATCTTTCCACATGGGATAAAGAAGAAATTTCAGTTAAAATCAGCGGCAACAGAAAAGCCGAAGAAAAAATTAATTTCAGTTTTAATGCCGGTAACGGCGGTTTAGAAATTGATGCACGAAAGGAATCTTCTTCATGGTTTTCATTTTCAGGCGTTTATTTAAAATATGAAATTAAAGTCCCGAAAAATTTTAACGCATATATTAAAACTGCGGGCGGTGATATAAAATTTTACGATCTTAACGGAAGATCAGAATTAAAAACTTCCGGAGGAAATATAAAAATATTTAATTTTTCAGGAGAAACCGGACTTTACACATCAGGCGGAGATATTGAAATAAATAATTCTAAAGGAATAATTGAATCTGAAACTTCCGGCGGAAATATAGATATTTTATCTTTTAACGGAAATATTTTAACAAAAACTTCCGGCGGTGATATTGAAATTCAATCATCTAACGGAAAAATAAATGCTTCAACAAGCGGCGGCGATATCAAATTAAATTACAAAGGCGAAAACCGCGGAATTGATCTTCACACAAGCGGCGGAGATATTTTAGTAGAATTGCAAAATGATTTAAAAGCAGATATTGATCTTCACACAAGCGGCGGCGAAGTTGAATGTGATTTAAATATGACGCGCACGCTAAAAGTAAAATCAAATATAATTACAGCCGAAGTTAACGGCGGCGGTGAAAAAATAATTTGCAAAACTTCCGGCGGAAATATCAAAGTAAGAAATTTTTCTGAAAGCGCACAAAAATAAAATCAGTTTTTAAATAAAAGATTTCACGGGCGTAGTTTTTTTCGTAATTTTGTAAAGTAAATTTTGTCAAAAAGGGAGAAAATTATTTCCATGAAATCTTTTTTATTTTTTATAAATTTTGTTCTGTTCAGTTTATCTGCAAATCTTTTTTCACAGACAGATACACTGAATTTCAATGATCTTAATTTAACTTTTGAAAACGGAAAAATGAAAATATTTTCCGAAGATCAAACTCATTTCGAAAAACAATTCAAAAATCCGCAGGCAAATCTTGCTGATCTTGATGATGATGGTTTGGATGAACTTATCATAAACGATTCTGAGATCAATAATGATAGAGCTTATTTTACATTTTATCTTTTTACAAATATTGATTCAGTTCAATTGGCAGATTCGGTTTACTCCGGATTAACCGAGCCCGATATTGCATTTTCAGATGAACTAAAATCTTATGTGATAATTTCGGGAAGCCCGGATTTTGATTCTTTGAATAATTCCCGCATCAAAAATATTTACACACCAATGATAGTTTGGAATTTTACCGAACAGGGATTAAGCATTGCAAATGATCAGATCTATGAAATTTTCAAAACGGAGAATACAAGAATTTTAAGTTATATTGATTCACAATTAAGAAGAAAAACCAAAAATTGTGAAGCCATTCAGAATTTGAAAGCAGCAATTGCAACTGTTTACGTAAATTACATTTATGCAAATGAAAATTCTACCGCTGAAAATTTTCTTAATAAATACTATCTTTGTGACGATAAAGATGATTTCAAAAAATTCTTAAACGAACATCAATAGGTAATTAAATGAAATTAGACTGGAAAGAATTTACAGGAAAGATGATCAACATTACGATGAATGAAAGTTACGGTGTGGTTTACAATACATCGGGCGATTCACCGTTTTACGAAATTGTTTTTAAAACCGGAAAATTGATCGAATCATACGATGACGGACTTTTACTCGAAACGCAAAGAGAATCCAAAACAGTTAAAATATTTGTTCCATTTTCATCTGTTAAATGCGTTGATATTTACGAAGTTTAAAATCTTTTCGAAGTTTAAAATCTTTTCGATCTTTTTTTTGATCGGATTAAATTTCGCAGCTTTTGCGCAATCCGCCGAAATAAAATCTTTAAAAACTTACATTAACGGGAACGAAACTTTGTTTCCGGTTATTGTTTCAGACGGGAAAAATTCCGGTGAACTTTTTATTGAATTTGATATTGCATCGGAATTTGAACCGAATCTTAGCATCATTTTTAAATTTTGCGATAGAAATTGGGAGCCGTACGAAAATCCTTTTCTGATAAATCACGGAAATAATTCCGCAAGAATTTTGAATTTTACAAACTTACCTTTGAACATAAAATCCGCACGATATCATTTCAAAGGAATGTTTAACGGTTCAAATCAAAACGTAACTTTTCCTTTTTCTGGGAAGTGGCGTTATTTTATTGTTGATGCATTTAATTATGAAAAGATTTACGGCGAAGGGAAATTTTTTGTAATTCAAAATGAAGTTGAACTATCGGCAAAAATAAAAAATAATTTACTTGAAGATAAAATTTACTTTCCGCTTGAACTTGCAAGAGTTTACAATCTGAAAGTTTCATTTGAACTTCCTTTTGAATTTACTCCTTCATTTATTGAAGATGTTGAAATCATTGAAAACAGAAAGATCGAATTTCCTTTTGTAATTCCAAGACAAAACGATAATTACCGCGGATATTATTGGGATGGAAATCAAAAATTTGATTTTTACATAAATGATATAAATCCCGGAAATGAATACAGGCAAACTGATCTGCGCGATCCGAATGTTTTTATTTTTCCTGATGTAAATGCACAACGCGAAATTTTGGAAACCACAAGGTTTTTTTCATTGGGAAGGCGTGATTTAAACGGCGCTTCAATTTTAATGGATCATAAAAATCCTGAAGCGCAATATCTGAATGTCCTATTCAAATTTGAGCCGAGCGAATTTATTAATGATGATATTTTTGTAACAGGTGCATTCAATAATTGGGAAGTTTCAGAAAAATATAAATTGAATAAAAACGGAAATATTTATCAAAATTCTTTTCAAATGAAAAGGGGAATTTACGATTATCAATTTGTTACCGGTGAAATTTCAAACGGATATGTTAAAAATATTGATTGGCTTATTTTTGAAGGAAACAACTGGCAAACTTCAAAAGAATTTTATGTTTTTTTATATTATAACGAACCGCAAAAAGGCGGATACGATAAAATAATAGGATTTTTAAAAATAAAAAGTGGAAATTGAAAAATGACAAATGTTAAGATCGGTGTGATCGGTACGGGACATTTGGGAAGATTACACACAAAATTATTTCAAAGTGTTAAAAATTGCGAATTTATTGGCGTTTATGATAAAGATTTTGAAAAAGCAAAAGTATACGCTGAAGAATTTAACGTAAAAGCTTTTCAAAATTTGGATGAATTTATAAATTCAGTTGATGCGGTTTCAATAGTTTCATCAACAAGCGCGCATTATGAACTTGGTAAAAAATGTTTGGAAAAAGGAAAACATGCTTTTATCGAAAAACCGATTACGGTAAAAATTTCTGAAGCCGAAGAATTGATCAAAATTGCAAGAGAAAACAATTTGAAATTGCAAGTAGGACACATCGAAAGATTTAATCCCGCGCTTTTATCTTTGGAAAAATACAACCCTGAACCAAAATTTATTCAAACGGACAGATTAGCGCAATTTAATCCCAGAGGGACGGATGTTGCAGTTGTTTTAGATTTAATGATTCATGATATTGATATAATCTTGAGTTTGGTAAAAAGTGAAGTAAAAGATGTAAAAGCAAGCGGAATTGCGGTGGTTTCCGATAATATTGATATTGCAAATGCAAGAATTGAATTTGAGAACGGCGCGGTTGCAAACGTAACTGCAAGCAGAATTTCACAAAAGAAAATGCGTAAAATGAGAATGTTCCAAAGAGATGCTTATATTTCTTTGGATTTTAATACAGGCATTTCTGAAATTTACAGATTGATTGGCAAAGAAAATTCAATAACCGAACCTTTTATTTCATTCGGTGAAATTGGAATTGGCGATAAGAAAAAATTTGTAGTTTATGAACAACCTGAACAAAAAGAAGTTAATGCGCTTCAATATGAATTACAGCTTTTTATAAATTCAGTTAAAAATGATATTGAACCAGTAGTTACAGGTGAAGACGGCCTAAGGGCATTAAAAGTAGCCGAAATTATCATCAAAAAAATTGAAGAATCCAAAGTGGTTTAATTGAGGAAAAGAAAGTCATTTAATTTAAATCGGAGGCAAAATGAGAACTTATTCCTTTAAAAGTAAATTTATTTTTAAAATATTTTTGCTTTTATTAAGTTTTACCTTAATTTTCGGGTTTGAAAGTTGCAGCGTGCTAAAAACTTTTCAAAATATTTCACGTTTGAAATTTAAACTCGGCACTGTGAATAACTTAAATCTGAATGGCGTAAATGTTTCAGGAAAAGGTTCAATAAATGATTTTAATGCCGGAGAAATTTTAAAAATTTCGTCTTCAGTTGCTCAGGGAAAATTGCCTTTGGAATTTACCTTAAATGTAAATGCCGAAAATCCTAATGCAGGTGATGGCGGTAACGAAAGGACAGATTTAACTTTGCAGTCTTTTCCTTGGCGGCTTATGATTGATGACAAGGAAACAATAACCGGAAATATAAGCGCTCCGATTTTGGTTCCGGGGAAAGGCGAAACGGTAACTTTTCCTCTTGTAATGCAATTAGATCTTTTTAAATTTTTCGGTGATAGAAGTTATAAAGATCTTATAAATCTTGCACTTAATTTAAGCGGTAAAGGCAGCGAACCAGTAAAAATAAAACTTGTGGCTCAGCCCACTGTTTCAAGTCCGATCGGAAATTTAACTTATCCGAACGAACTTACAATTGTGCAAAAAGAATATCGTTAACTATTTTGTTTTAATAAATACTCTAGGGAAAATGACAGATAATAAAAAATATGCTATCGGTGTTGATTTCGGAGGCACTTCAATAAAAATTGGGGTAGTTTCTCGTGATGGAAAACTTGTTAGAAAAACCGCTGTTGATACAATGGCAGAAGGTGGACCAAAAACAGTTTTAAGTCAAATCTCAAAAGGAATAAATTTTGTAATCGGCGATTTTAAAGATGATCTAGCGGGAATCGGGATCGGTTCACCGGGAGTTGTTTCAATTGAAAAAGGAACAGTCGAAAATCCGCCAAATATTCCTAATTGGAAAAAAGTCGCATTGGGCGATATAATTACAAAAGAATTTAATCAAAAAGTAATTATAGAAAATGACGCAAATGCTGCGGCCATTGGAGAATTGATCTTCGGTGCCGGTAAAAATATGTCAAATTTCATTATGGTTACATTAGGAACCGGAGTCGGCGGCGGAATAATAATCAATGGTGATCTTTATCGCGGTGAAACCGGTGCTGCAGGCGAATTAGGACATATAACAATTGATTATGATGGATATAAATGTAATTGCGGATCTTTAGGCTGCATCGAAACTTATGCCGGCAACGGTTATATAGTTTCGCGCGTAAAAAGAAGCATTAAAAAACATTCGGATTCAAGATTGTTAGAATTTGCACAGGGAAATGTTGATTTAATTACACCTAAAGTTATAAGTCAAGCAGCAAATGCCGGCGATGAATACGCAAATTCAATTATTAAAGAAACAGCAGAATATATAGGATTTTCACTTGCTTCTGCAGTAAATCTTTTTGATATAAGCACCATTATTATTGGCGGCGGAGTTGCAGGATTCGGAAAAACTCTTTTTAAAACAATTCAAGATACAATTAAAGAACGCGCTTTGAAATCAATAGCAAAAAGAGTAAAAGTACTTCCGGCAAAATTGAAAAACGAAGCCGGAATTTTAGGTGCTTCGGCATTGGTTTTCCATAAGTTGAAAGATTAATAAATTTTACAAAATGCCGTAACCGAAAAATATGGGAACGGCATTTGAATTCCGGTTGTAAAATATTCTGAATGAAGAAAATTAAATCCGATAGAATTTAAATCGAATTTTCTTCATGTAAAATTGAATAATTGAAAAGAAAATCTTTAACTTAAAATTTGTCAATTTTCCGAAAATTTCTTATTTAATGAATTACAGTTAAAGATTTTCTTTATTTTTATCCGGTTATCCTTCTAATTATGCTCAGATTGATTTTTTTATTTTTTTTATTTTTAACCGCAATTTCTTTTTCGCAAGAAGCCGATTCTATTTTAAATAATCAAAATCTTCCCGAACAGATTTCTCAACAAAATTCAATAGTTTCAGATACTGCAAAAAAATCCGGTTCTTTCGGGGTTGATGCAATAATATACGCAACCGGTACCGATTCACTGATTTTCGATATCAAAAATAAAGATATGAAAATTTACGGCTCAGGAGATCTGAAATACAAACAAACCGAATTGAAAAGTCATAACATCAATGTTGATTTTGAAACAAGCCAAATTCAGGCATTCGGATATTACGATTCTTCAGATACTGCAACTACAAGATATAAACAAACTCCCGTTTTAAGCGAAGCAGGCGAAACTTACGAAGGAAATTCGCTCCGGTATAATTTCAAAACTCAACGCGGATTTATTTCACTTGCAAAAAACAGTGAAGAAAGTAATTACTATGCGGGTGAAAAAGTAAAAAAAGTAAATAAAGATACTTATTTTATTGATAACGGAATTTATACAACTTGCAATGTTGATACGCCGCATTATCATTTTTTTGCTGATAAAATGAAAGTGATAATCAAACAGCAAATAGTTGCAAAATGGGTTTTTCTTCATATCGGCGGAGTTCCGCTTCCGTTACCTTTGCCATTCGGAGTTTTCCCGAATAAAACAGGAAGAAGAAGCGGGATAATTGCGCCTGCTTATGGAGAAAGACGCGATTACGGTCAATATCTTTCTCATTTTGGATTTTTCTGGGCGATAAATGATTATATGGATGTTAACGCAATGACCGATATTTTTTTCAAAGGCGGCTATTCGTTAAACAGCAATTTCAGGTATCAAAAAAGATATTTGCTTAACGGAAATTTGGAACTCGGTTATTCAAATCTGCACACCGGAGAAAGAGGTGATCCTGATTACAACCAAACTACAGCGTGGAAATTAGGTTTAACCCATCATCAGGATTTAAATCCCACAACAAGAATTGATGCTAACATAAGATTTCAATCAAGTGATTTTAACAGAATAAACAGCGTAAGTTATAACGATCTTTTAGCACAAAATATTTATTCAAGCGCAACACTTTTCAAATCGTGGGAAGGATCAGGTACAAGTTTATCTTTAAATTACGAAAGAAACCAGGAATTAGATTCAACAGGAGATTTCACTGAAATTCTGCCAAGTATGAATCTAACGAAATCTCAATTTTATCCTTTCAGGCGGGATAAAAAAATTGATCCCAAAGATCAAAAATGGTATGAATTAATTGGTGTAAATTACGGTGGACAATTCAGAAACAGAAGAGTACAGGAAAATGGGAATTTACAAACCCGCGCCGGAGTTCAACATAATTTAAGTTCAAGTTTTTCGCCGAAAGTCGGTTATTTTAATTTAACTCCGAGAATTTCATATAGCGAAAAATGGTACAACAAAAGAACTGAAATAAATCCGGTCAGAATTCTTGATACTTTAAGATCAACTCCCGGAAATCCGGTTTATCGAGATTCTCTTGTTTATAATGATGTAAACGAAATTAATATGGTGCGGAATTTCGATATGGGAATTGCTGCATCCACAAGATTATTCGGAATTATTCAGCCGAATATGCTCGGAATTGAAGCATTCCGTCACACTTTAACACCAACAATTTCATACACGTATCAGCCTGATTTTACTTCAGATACTTGGGGATATTACGATGAATACATAAATGCACAAGGTGAAATAATCCGTTATGATAAATTCAGCAGGGAAGTTTTTGGCGGCGGCGGAAGTGGAGAAAGACAAAGTATAAATTTCAGCATTCAAAATGTTTTTGAAATTAAAACAAAAAAAGATCCTACTGATACAACTTCGGAAGCGAAGAAAATTCAACTTTTGAATTTTGAAGCCGGAACAAGTTATAATTTTGCAGCACCAACCAATAAGCTTTCTGATCTTAATTTGGGATTCAGAACACAAATTTCCAATATTTTAAATTTCAGCGGAAGTGCAATTTATTCGTTCTATCAATTTGATCCGGAAAGACAAAGAGCATCGGAAAATTATCTGCTTGAAACAAGTAACAGATTAATGCGTTTACGGAATTTCAGTTTTAACATCAGCACTTCACTTTCTGAAAGCACATTTAAAAGAGCAAAAAAAGAAGAAGAAAATATTTCAAATGAAGAAAATGAATTTGAAAGCGGAAGCGAATATGTTGCGCTTTACAAAGAAGAACCGCCGGATTTTTCAATTCCGTGGGACTTATCGCTGAATTTAAATTACTCACAAAACAAAGAAAATGTTGTTACAAACTTCGGAAATAAGACCGTAAATATGAGCGCATCGCTGAATTTCAGTTTAACGCAAAGCACAAAATTTTCTTTTACGGGAAATTATGATATAATTTCAAAACAACTTTCAGCGCCATCAGTGCGGATTTATAAAGATCTGCATTGCTGGGAAGCAAGTATAAATTGGAATCCAATCGGCGCATACAGAGGATACAGATTTGAGATCAGAATTAAAGCGCCGCAATTGCAGGATCTGAAAGTTGAAAGATCTCGCGGACAGTTTAGCGGAAGGTATTAAAAAAATGAAAGATTAAAAGATTAAAAGATTCAAAGATGAAAAGATAGAAACCGTTATTATGCGTTTGTCATCGAGAGCGCAATGGCAGAAGAGAGTTTATCATTTCGAACCTACCCGAAATGAATTCAGTTAAGGCAGGCGGAGTTCAAAATCTTTTTAGATAAATTTCAACTTTAAGTCAGTTAAAAAAACAGCAATATTTTCTCACTTTTATAAAAATTATAGTTTGCAAAATAAAATTGGGAAAAAAGTCGAAATAAATTTTAACATAAATATAAAACAAAATGCGTTATTACATAATTGACGGAAATAATTTAATTCACAAAATTGATTCTCTGAAAAATCTGCAAAGCAAAGATAAATTTGCTGTGCGGGAAAAACTCGCTTTTATGGTTGACCGGTTTTTTGCCGGCAAAAATGTGAAATGCGTAATTGTGTTTGACGGATTTAAAACTGATGCAATAAAAACATCAAAAACCAGAATATTTTATTCAGAGAATTTGCCTGCCGATAATCTGATCAAAGAAAAAATTGAAATGTATAAAAATCCGCGAAATATTACGGTAATTTCATCAGATCATGAAATTATGAATTTTGCAAAAAAGTGTAGCTGTGAAGTTAAATTAAGCGAAGAATTTTCTACTGAAATGCAAAGTAAAAATGATGCTGATGAAGAAGAGCAAAGAATTAAATCTCTTTCAAATGATGAAATGAAAAGAATTTTCGGAGTTGATTAAAAATTAATCTCTAACCGCAATGATTCATTGAAAAGTAGACGCAAAAATAAATTTTGATTTTGATTTTTTTAAGTTCTTAACTCATAATTTTTAATCATTAAATTTAATTTTATTTTTTTAATCAGCTTTCCGAAAACTTAATTTAGTTTTTATTACAAACATTTCCATTTTCAATCTTTGAATCTTTCCAATCTTTTAATTTCAAAAAATTTCTTTCACCTTTCCTTAATTTCTTTATTTTATTATTAATGAATTAAAAGAAAGCAAAGGAAAAAATGAAAAGACCGGTTGTTGTGATTATCGGCGGAGGATTTGGAGGTTTAACCACCGCAAAAGCATTAAAAAACGCCAATGTAGATATTGTACTGATCGATAAAACAAATCATCATTTATTTCAGCCGCTTTTATATCAAGTTGCCACTGCGGCACTTTCTCCCGGTGATATTGCAGCACCGATCCGCGCAATTTTAAAGGATCAGAAAAATGTAAAAGTAATTATGGGTGAAGTAATTTCAATAAACCGGAATAAACGCACGGTTTGTTTTGAAGACAGGGAAATTCATTTTGATTATCTGGTAATTGCCCCGGGTTCACGTCATTCATATTTCGGCAAAAATGAATGGGAAAAATTTGCTCCCGGATTAAAAACAATTGATGATGCAATCAGAATTAGAGAAAAAATTCTTTTGGCTTTTGAAGAAGCTGAAAGATTGACTTTTGAAGCGACTGAAACTGAAAATCAAAATATCAATCCCGAAAAATATTTAACTTTTGTAATTGTCGGCGGTGGACCAACAGGCGTTGAAATTGCAGGAGCAATAGCTGAAATTGCAAAACATACAATGTTGAAAGATTTCAGATTTATTGATCCCGCTAACGCAAAAATAATTTTGGTTGAAGCGATGGATAGAATTCTTTTAATGTACTCACCGGAATTAAGTGAAAAAGCAAAGCAGGATCTTGAAAAGATCGGCGTAAAAGTTATGCTTAACACAATGGTTGAAGATGTAAATGAAAGCGGAGTAAAATTAAAAGATAAAGAATTTATTGAAACTCCAAACGTAATTTGGGCTGCGGGAAATGTAACACTTCCGATTATGCAAACATTAAATTCAGAACTTGACAGAGCCGGAAGAGCAATTGTACAAAAAGATCTGACAATTCCCGGTGAACAGAATATTTTCGTAATTGGTGACGCGGCAAATGCAAAAGATGAAGAAGGAAATGTTTTGCCGGGAATTGCACCGGTTGCACTTCAGCAAGGGAAATATGTTGCTAAAATTATCAGAGAAAATACGAAATCCGGAGATAGAAAACCTTTTGAATATTTTGATAAAGGTAAAATGGCAACAATCGGAAGAGCAAAAGCAATCGCTGAGGTTTGGAAACTTAAACTTTCGGGATTTACAGCTTGGCTCGCCTGGTCATTCATTCACGTAATGTATTTGATAGGTTATAGAAACCGGTACAGAGTTATGGCAGAATGGGTTTGGCTTTATTTCACCCGTAAAAACGGAATAAGATTAATTACAAACAAATCTAATCAAAAAGAATATCTTCAAGAAAGGAGTTAATCATGAACATCAATATTAAACGAATGGGACATGTTGCTTTACACGTTGAAGATGTTGAAAAAGCCGCAAAGTTTTATAACGAAAATTTCGGTTTTGAAATTGTATTTATTTTCCCTGATTGGGGAATGGTAAGAAGAAATAAGGAAGACATTGCTTTTATTAAAAAAGATGAATCACATCACGATCCTCATTTTGGATTAAGAGTAAGTTCAAAAGAAGAAGTTGATAAAGCAAAAAAAATTCTTGAAGCAAAAGGTGTTGAAATTATAACCGATCCGAAATTACACAGAGATGATAGTTATTCTTTGTACTTCAAAGACCCGGATGGAAATGTTGCGGAAATCATTTTCGATCCGAATATTTGATGGAATTTTATAGATTTATCTTTTTATAAATCTTATTGAAAAATTTTGATACATATTTGTACAGTTTTTTATACACTAAATTTTCTAATCCTTTTATTTTTATGCTGATTTTCAAATGAAATTTTTGGCACCGATGTTGATATAATAATATTAGATTTATTAATTCTAATTGTTCACGAGGGTCGTCATGAAAAAATCAGCATTATTCTTATTAGCAACATTATTAGCGGCATTCCTAAATTTCGGCTGCAACGATTACTCATCTCAATATGATGACGTTCCGCCTTCAAAACCTTCAAATGTTTATGTAATTGCGGGTGATAACCGCGTAGATATTGATTGGGATCGAAATTATGAACGCGATGTTGCCGGTTACAATATTTACATCAGCAATGATGATTACAAATTTGAACTTATCGGTTCAAGCGAAGAAACTTATTTTGTTGATGATTACGCAAGAAACGGAAATATTTATTATTACGCCGTTACTGCTTATGATTATAATGGAAACGAAAGCGATTTAAGCATTGAAGAATTGGTAGTTGCTCCTCGTCCCGAAGGTTTTGATAAAGTGATCTTTGATTATTTAAGATTCCCAAATCAAAGCGGATACAGTTTTGCTGAATACAGAACAGTAGCATACGACAGCAAATATGCAGATTTCTTTTTTGAAAATTATTACGGAGTTTATTACCTGGATGTTTGGGAAGATACTGATATTCAAGATATGGGACCAACAAGAGATATCTGGGATATTTCCGAAGCGCCTCAAGATGGATGGTCAGAAACTAAAGATGAAATGGCAATAGTCGGTCACACTTACGTAATTTGGACAGTTGATAATCATTATGCAAAGATCAGAATCACAAATATTACAAACGACAGAATTGTTTTCGATTGGGCTTATCAATCAATTGAAGGCGTAAGATTATTAAAAGATGCTAAACACGGAACTTACGAAACAAGAATCTTGAACAAAGATTTCTTGAAATCAAAATCAAGATAAGCAAAGAAACAAAATTTATTTGAAAAAGTTAAACCGGAAAAAATATTATCAGCTAAAATTAAAAAAGCATACAATTTAGTATGCTTTTTTAATATCTTTAGATTGAAAAATGAAACGAATTCGTAAATGAAAAAAATTAACAAAGCAATATTTATTTTTATTCTATTTCTTATTTTGCAATTATCTCAGCAAATTACTTTTGCGCAATCGGCAAAATTCCGCAGTGATAATCCAAAAACCGTTTTTGCAAAAATAGAAGAAGGAATAACTTTCGGCGAAGTTGAAAAATTTTCCGGTTCGTTAAGTTCGCAAACTTATCTCAGTCTTTCAAACGGCGTTACGGGTTACTATAGCGCAAATCAGGCTTTTTACATCCTGCAGGATTTTTTCAATATTTATAAACCCGTTAGTTTCAGATTTATTTCGCAAAACGAAGATGCCGAATTTCCATATGCATCAGGCTATTTACGATACGAATCAAAAGGAATAAGATCAAACGCGCAAGTTTACATTGCATTAAAACAGATCGGCGCAAACTGGAAAATAACGCAAGTTACAATCAATTAAATGAAAAGCCCTTTCTCAAATTATTTTAAAGGCAGTAAAAAATATTTTTCAACTGCTTTGATTTTCGGAGCATTGATTTTGCTTACGGGCTTTTTTGCACCATTAATTATTGGCAATGCCGAAAAAAACTGGCAAAATAAAGTCGAAGAAACATCTCAAGAAATTGAATCCGAAGTTAAACAGATCTTTTGGGAAAAACAGGAAAAACTTGTTGATAATCTTCATAATTTAAAATCAAAAGTTCGCGGACATATTTCAAAAAGATCCACCGAAGAAATTTTAAAAATTTTTGATAATGAAGAATTCAAAAAATATTCTATTCAAATTTATAACGACAAAGAAGAACTAATAATTTGGTCAAAAACCATTGCAATTCCGGAAGAAAGATTTTTTCCGTTAAGAAGAAGCTTTGGTGAAACCGGATTTTACAGGGGGAATCTTACATCTTATTTTTCAGTGGTTGATACAATTGGGAATAATAAGTATTTCATTTCGTTAAGTTTGCCTCTCGAAAAACATTACAAAATTCAAAATAAATATTTTACCGAAGTAAGTTTATCGGAAAAATTGAACACTCAATTTTTAACTTCATTTAAAATTGATTATTCAAGAAAAGCCGAAAGATCAAAAGACGGAAGAGAAAGATCTTTTTCGATTTTGAATAATTTCAATAATAAAATTGGCGTTGTAACTTTTACAAAACCGCTGAAAGATAATTACATAAACGGCTTGAAAGAATTTTTTGTAAATCTGCAATCCGGATTTGCAGTGCTTGCGTTTATATTTCTTTCGATCGCGCTTTATAACAATTTAAGCTCATCAGGAAATAAATTTTTAAAATCCGTTTTTCTCATCTTGTTTTTAGTAATATTAAGATTTTTATTTTTCATTCTGAAAATTCCATCCAAATTTATCAGCGGCGCGCTTACAGATCCTTCTTATTTCGCATCAAAATTCGGATTCGGAATTGTAAAATCGCCTGTGGAATTTTTCGTTACGGTAATTTTTCTTCTGCTTATCTGCATAATTATTTTTGAAAGAACGTACACTTTTTTGAAAGATGAAAATTCACTCAAAAATATAAATCCATTTTTTTTAATTTCCGGTTCGCTGATTTCATCAATAATGTTTTTAATTCTGCTGCGCGGATTTTCAGCATCGGTAAGAAGCATAATTTTCGATTCGGCTTTGCGATATTTCAAAGAGCCGGGGTTGATTCCCAATGTTCCGGTCTTAATTATGCAATTGGGAATTTTATTCGCCGCAATTTCAATAGTGCTTCTAACAATTTCGCTTGTACTTTTCAACCTGAAATTAATTTTCAATTACGGAAGAAAATTTTTCATAACGTTTTTTTCGTTGTTTGCCGGCTATCAAATTACAGGAATCATTTTTGACGCACTTCAAAATTCACCGCAGGGAACGCCTGCAGTAAGAATATTTTTCATTTTTCTGATCTTTATAATTTCATACAAGATCATTTTTGAAAAAGAAAGAAAAATATTCAATTATGTTTTTTTTGCTTTGATCGCTTCACTTATAAGTATCGTTCTACTTAATTATTACAATACACAGCTGGAAAAAGAATCCTTAAAAACTACAGCGATAGATCTTACAAGAACAAACGAAAGCTGGCTTGAATTTGTTATTACGGAAGCATTAATAAATTCATCTGAACGGGAAGATGTAAAAAGATCTTTTACCAAAGGCGGAAATTCCGTTGCAGAGGCGTTTAAGATCTGGAGTCAAAGTTCGCTTCAAAGAAACAATTTAAATTCATCTGTGGCTTTATTAGATGGCGAAAAAAGAGTTTTAGGTTCATTCGGCATTAACATTCCCGAAGAATTCAGAGTTCATCCGGAAGCCGTTGAATTTGATTCTGATGATATAAAAATTTTCAGAACAGTATTTTCAGAAAAACTTGGAAGCAGAATTGTTTCGGGAATTATTCCCGTGCATGCCGGAACGCAGGGAGTTGTTGGCTATGTAAATGTTACGGTGCTTTTTAAACCGAATGGATTTAAATTCGGTAAATATCCCGGCTTTATTTCAAACGATCTGAACGTGCTTAACAACACCGTAAATTTTGAAGATCTTAACATTTTGATATTTGAAAATAACGAACTCGTAAATTCATTCGGAGAAATTATTCCTTCGAATGAAAATACAGGAAAAATTTTAAACGCAAATTTCAATCAAGAAAATGAAGCGTGGTTAAATTTGAAAATTTCAGATGAAAATTTTTTGATGTACGCACTTAAAACCGGTGAAAAAAATAACCAGCGGATTTTTGTTACCGCGCTTAAAGAAAAAAATCTTTCATGGGGATTATACAATTTTCTGAAAATATTCTTTTTGCACTCGATGGTTATTCTGATCTTTTTGATTTTGTATTTCGGAATGAGATATAAAGAAATTAAAACTTTCGGCTACACTTTTCGCGCGCAGTTATTAATTTCCTTTTTGATAATTTCAATTGTTCCGCTTTTATTTTTGGGATATTACAACAAAAAAATTACTGATGAAAGAAATCTCAAAGAAATAACTTATCAACTTAGATCAAAAGCGTTGGATGTGCAAAAATATATTTCCGAAAATAATTCGGAAAACGTGAACAGAAATCTGCTATTCAAAAAAGCTTCGGAAGATCTTAATGTTAATTTTTCAATTTTCGAAAATAAAAAAAATATTTTCGGCTCGCAGGATGAATTTGTAAAAGCAGGTTTGCTTCGTCCTGTTATGGATCCCGAAGTTTATTTGAATTTACGGGAATACGGTTATAAGGAATTTCTTTCAAAAGAAAATACTGACAAATTTCAGTTTCATTCGTTTTATCTTAAATCCGGACTTAACGGAAAAGAGATTGTGATCAATGTTAACAATATGTTCAACGATATTTATACTGCATTAAGCGGTGAAGAAGTTAATATATTTTTATTTGGAAGCTATTCGCTCGCGGTAATTCTGATTATAATTTTCAGTGCATTTTTTGCAAACAGAATTTCATCGCCAATAAAAAAATTGACCGGAGCAACTTCGGCGGTTGCCGGCGGCGATCTTGATTATGAAGTTGTTTACAATTCAAAAGGCGAAATTAAAGATCTTGTAAGCGGATTTAATTACATGATCTCTGAGCTCAAAAAAAATCAAGTTGCATTAAGCGAACTTGAACGTGAAATTGCGTGGAAAGAAATGGCAAGACAAGTTGCGCACGAAATTAAAAATCCGCTGACTCCAATGAAACTCGCAATTCAGCAACTTGTAATTGCACATAAAGATAAATCACCGAAATTTGATATGATCCTGGAAAAAGTTTCAAAGACCGTAATAAGTCAAATCGAAATATTGAGTAATATCGCATCGGAATTTTCAGCGTTTGCAAGAATGCCGAATTTAAAACTTGAAAAAATTGATCTTGTTCACACGGTTGAAGATTCAGTGAATCTTTTTCTTCAGGAAAAGATCAAATTTGAAATTAATAAAGAAAAAGAAATTTTTGAAGTGAAAGCCGATAAAGATCAACTTAAAAGAACGATCATAAATCTTATCAGAAATTCCATTCAGGCGGGTGCAGATAAAATTACGATAAATATTTCAGGTAAAGATGAATTTGTGATTTTCGAATTTGAAGATAACGGCGAGGGAATTCCGCCGCAAAATATAGAAAAAGTTTTTGAGCATAATTTTACTACGAAAGAAAAAGGAATGGGATTAGGACTTAAAATGGCTAAGAAATTCATTGAAAGCATCGGCGGAAAAATTTACGTTTCAGAAGCAAATTCAAGCGGCGCAAAATTTGTAATTCATTTTAAGAAAAACTAAAAAAAATAAAAATCTAAATCCGACATTCTTACTTTTCCAAAATCAGGCGCCGGACAAAAATTAAAATCGTCAATAACATTTTTTATATCAAATTAAATATTATTAAAAACTTAGCCAAAAAATAATTCAAAACATGAACGAAAACTTTGAAAATAAAGAATCAATTGCAATTAAAAATGAAAAAGCGGAACTGAATTTTATAAGAAGGGTTGCGGCTTCAATAATTGATCATTTTATCGTATTCAGTTTGATGACATTAATAATTTTACCTTTTAAAAAATTCATTTTTATTAATTTATTTGGCGGCATGTTTTTACTCTATTTCGTAGTAACTACTCTATTATTAATTCAAACTTTTTTTTGTATATTTGAATTTACGCTTAAAGGGCAAACTCCCGGAAAAAAGATCACCGGATTAAAAGCAGTTGATGAAAGTGGTGCTGCTCTGAATTTCAAACAGATTTTTATACGAAATTTTTCACGAGGCACTTACTTGTTTCCGCTGTTTTTTGTTTTGCCTGATCTTTTAACTTATTTATTTTCAAAAGATCACAAAAGAATAGGCGATTTTTTAGCAGGCAGCATTGTCGTAAAAACCAATTATGATCGCACAAATAATATTTGAAAATTTTAATATACAAAGAGTTTATTTAAACATTTGAGGATTTAATGAAGATCAATTTTAACCAGATCAGAGATCTTGAAATTATTGAAAAAGAACTTACCGGAAGTTTGGCGGGATTTTTAGCTTATAATGATAATCTTGATAAAGTTTATCAAACCGCTGTTCCTTTTGTTTATCTGGATAAAAATATTTTTGTTCTTTTTGATAACGAAGATGAAAATTACAACAAAATTGTTTTTGATCATAACGTAAGTTTCGGCGTTTATAATGAAAGATCACGTTCCGAAAAAAACTACAATACAATTTCAATAAAATGCTGCGGAAATATTAAAAAAGTAGATGATTCGAAACTTTATGATGAAGTTTTGAAAATCTACAGTCAAAAATACGGCGAAGTTCAGGAAGAAATTTTAAGCGATGAACAGGATTCAGAAGAGAATAAAAACGAAAAAAAACTTGTTATAATTGATACCGAAGAAATTCAGGCTATGGAAATCTCCGGAGAATAATTATTGAGTAAATCAATTTTATTATTTTTTATTTCTTTGGGATTAGCCTTTGCAGCGGGATTTGCGGGATGTTCCAAAAAATTTACCGTTTATTATGAAATTCCGCCCGATATGCGAACTTCGGAAATTAAGCAGCAAACCATCGAAAAATATTCTGCGCATCTTAAAGGAAGAAAAATTTTTATTGATGCCGGACACGGCGGCGCTGACAGAAAAAATAAATCTCCCAACGGAAAAGTTATTGAAGCCGACGTAAATTTAAAAGTTGCGCTTGCACTTCAAAATTATCTCAAACAAGCCGGAGCCGTTGTTTTAATGTCGCGCGAAAAAGATCAAACCGTTGATCTGAAAGAGCGCGCTTATATTGCAAACCTCAGCGGCGCTGAACTTTTTATAAGCATTCACCATAATGCGCCAGGAAAACCGGATGATAATTGGACAAATTACACTTCTACTTTTTATCACGCAACAGAAAATGATTACGAATTTGACCATTGTGAAAAAGACATTGCAAAATATATTCAGCGCGATGTTTCTTACGTTATGGGAACTTCGGGCGGTTTGGGATCTTTCGACGGAACTTATTCAGATTATTTGATCTATCCCAAAGCGGGATTTGCAGTTTTGCGTTTAACAAAAATGCCATCAGTATTGATCGAACTCGCTTTTCATACAAACAGATATGAAGAAGAAAGATTAACAAAAGAAGAATTCAATAAAATTCAGGCTTGGGGAATTTTCCGCGGATTGGCAAAATATTTTCAAAAAGGAATTCCTGAAATTATTTCGTTAAATTCGCAATATGAATTTTCAAATCCGGATTTTCAATTAAGATATTTGATAAAGGATAAAAGCGGAATTGATCATAATTCAATAAAAGTTTTTGTTGATTCGCTTCAAACGAATTTTGAATATTCACCAAAAGAAAATTTGTTAAAATTAAATTTAAGCGGTGTAGAAACAGGAAAGAATTTTATTAAAATAATTGCCGCCAACAAAAATGGAAATCACGCGTTCCCATTTGTTGATAGTGTTTTTGTAAATAATTTTGCCGCTAATTAAATTTTCAAACATCGGAGAAATAAATGCTGAATTATATTTGGCTTTTTTTGATTGCGCTCGGAATCGGAACGGCATTAATTACCGATGTTGCCGATCTTACCAAAAATAAATATCGAAATGATGAAAACATTCCCGCAATAATTTCACTTGATGAAAATTTTGATCCGGCAAATTCAAAATCCTACACCGGAAAAATTATAATTTCGCAAAAAGATTTTCAAAATATTTATTCCGGAGAAACCCCTGTAAATATTGAACAAAACATAGCTTTTAATTTTGATGCAGCAAAAAAGTCCGGTTCAATATTTTTCAAAGTGAATGAAAATTCTCCGGCGATTTGGAAAGAAATTGCAAAAGGTTCAGGAAAAGAAGATGATATTTCAGGCGAAATAAAAAATCTGAATTTTATTAATGATACAACTTTAAAAGCAAATTTAACTTTGGAAGAAATTTCATTTGTTAAATTAAAAGATGTTACTAACGCAGTTATTGATTATGCGGGGATAGCTGTAAATATTGCTATCGGTTTAATTGGAGTTATGGCGCTTTGGCTTGGAATTATGAAAATTGCAGAAGAAGCAGGACTTATTCAAATAATTGCTAAAGCTTTAAAGCCGGTTATGAAATTTTTATTTCCGGAAGTTCCGAGCGATCATCCTGCAATAGGTGCGATAATTATGAATATGTCAGCAAATATGCTTGGACTTTCAAATGCCGCAACTCCTTTCGGATTAAAAGCGATGGAAGAATTGGATAAGTTGAATCCGGTAAAAGGAACCGCCACAAACGCGATGTGTACATTTTTGGCAATAAATACCGCAGGATTAACTTTGATTCCCGCAACAGCAATTGCGGTTCGCGCTGCATCGGGAAGTTCAAATCCTGCAATTATTATCGGAACATCCTTATTCGGAGCAGCTTGCGCAACTATAACCGGAATTACGGCGGCAAAAATTCTTGAAAAATTTCCTTTTAAATTTTCAAATTTCGGAAATTGGATTTCCGGAAATATCAGATTTATTTTTATTTCGCTTTTTGTTTTGGCTGTGGCTTTTGCAATGATATTTTTGGGCGCTGGAAAATTTGTTTCTAATTTCGTAAATCCTGATTCTTTTAAAAGCGCGATACAAGTCGTTTCTGCAATGGCAATTCCTTTTATAATTTTATCGTTCATAATTTACGGCGCAGTAAAAAAAGTTAAGATCTATGAAAAATTTGTTGAAGGCGCAAAAGAAGGATTTAACGTTGCTGTAAAAATAATTCCTTATCTTGTTGCAATGCTAGTTGCAATCGGTATTTTCAGAGCTGGCGGTGCAATGAATATTTTAATTTCGATATTGGAACCGCTTACAAATTTGATCGGGATGCCACCTGAAGCGCTTACAATGGCAATTATGCGTCCACTTTCCGGAAGCGCTTCACTTGGAATTATGACAGATATTATTGCAAAATACGGTGCGGATTCGTATTTAGGAATTTTGGTTTCAACATTTTTTGGAAGCACCGAAACAACTTTTTATGTTTTGGCAGTTTATTTTGGCGCTGTAAATATAGTTCGTACTAGACACGCTGTCGCTGCCGGATTATTAGCAGATGTTGCAGGAATGCTCGGCGCATTATTTATTGTTAAACTTTTATTCGGATAAATTATGAAAGTCTTTATTACAGGAAGAGTGCCGCAAATAGCGGTCGAAATGCTTATCAAAAACAAAATTGATGTTATCAAATATGAAAAAGATAACGCTTTATCTACAAAAGATTTTTTGAAATATGCAAAAGATTGTGATGGCTTAATAACTTTGCTCCGCGATAAAATTGATGATGAAATTATTAACGGATTGCAGAATTGTAAAGTTATTGCAAATTACGCTGTCGGTTATAATAATATTGATCTGAAAGCCGCAAAAGAAAAAAATATTGTTGTAACAAATACTCCTGATGTTTTAACCGATGCAACTGCAGATCTCGCTCTGACTTTAATTTTAGCATGCGCGCGAAAAGTAGTTGAAGGCGATGAACTTGTACGTAAAAATAAATTCAAAGGATGGCAGCCGGATTTATTACTCGGCGTTCAACTGAAAAATAAAACAGTAGGAATTCTTGGCGCGGGAAGAATAGGAACGGCAACGGCAATCCGCGCAAAAGCATTTGGTACAAAAATAATTTATTACAGCAGAAGTAAAAATGAAGAACTTGAAAATTTAACCCAAGCGAAAAAAGTTTCTCTGGAAAAATTGTTAAAAGAATCAGATATAATTTCAATTCACGTTCCGCATACGGAAAAAACAAAAAATCTTATTGACAAAGAAAAATTAGCATTGCTAAAACCTAACGCAATAGTTATAAATACGGCACGCGGCGAAGTTATTGACGAAGTTGAACTTATAAATCTTTTAAAAGAAAATAAAATTTTTGCCGCCGGATTTGACGTTTACCAAAACGAACCAAAAGTAAACAAAGAATTATTGAAATTGAAAAATGCAATTCTGCTTCCGCATGTTGGCAGCGGAACATTTGAAGCACGTGATGAAATGGCAAAACTTGCCGCGCAAAATGTGATCAACATTCTCAAAGGCAAACAGGCATTAACACCTGTTAATTAAATTTCATCAAAATAAAATTTTAAAAATTACACCTATTTGTTAAATTGGTTAAAATTTTTTGGAAAATTGATTCCTCCGGAAAATTTAATTATTCAAAATATTTTTGAAGCCAAAAAGATTTATATTTGAAAAATGCGGCAAAAATTTAGTTGATTGTTTATAAAATTTTAATTAAGTATTTTTGAAAACTGAAATTAATACAAAAATTGAGTGAAAAATGAGAATAGGAATTCCAAAGGAGATACACCCCGAAGAAAAAAGAGTTGCTTTGGCACCTGCCGGAGTTGATGCTTTAATTAAAGCCGGGCATACTGTTTTTATTCAAACTTGCGCGGGCGAAGGAAGCAATTTTTCAGATGATGAATATGCAAAAGTAGGGGCTAATATTGTTTACAGTGCCGAAGAAGTTTATCAACGTTCGGAACTGATTACTAAAGTTCATCCTTTATACGAAGAAGAAACCGAACTTCTTCAAGAAGATCAAATTCTGTTTTCATTTTTGCACTTGGAAGTTGGCAAAAAGAAAATTATTGAAAATCTTCTTGCTAAAAAAATTACTGCAATCGGATTTGAATTAGTTGAACGTGATGATGAATTGCCGGTACTTCAGGCAATGAGTGAAATTGCCGGACAAATTTCAATTCAGGTTGCCGAAAGATATTTAGCGGGTGAAACCGAAGTTAGCCGCGGAATTTTGATGGGCGGAATAACAGGAGTAGCTCCTGCGGCAGTTGTAATTTTAGGCGCCGGAGTTGTAGGAATAAATGCTGCTCGTGCTGCTTTGGGGCGTGGCGCTCAGGTTATTATGCTTGATAAAGATGTTAGAAGATTAAAAAGAATTGACGGATTATTCCAAAAAAGAGTCACAACTGTAGTTGCTAATTCTTATACAATTTCACGCGGAGTAAAATTTGCAGATGTTCTTATCGGATCAATTTTAATTAAGGGAGAAAAAGTACCTCACTTAATTTCAGAAGAGATGGTAAAAACAATGAAAAAAGGTGCCGTTATTGTTGATGTTTCAATTGATCAGGGCGGCTGCGTTGAAACAAGCAGACCGACAACTATCAGTGATCCGGCTTATGTTCAGCATAATATAATTCATTATTGCGTGCCTTACCTTCCGGCATTGGTTCCAAGAACAGCAACTTACGGATTGACCAACGCCGCATTGGATTATATAATGAACATTGCTGATAACGGATTATCAAGAGCGCTTTCAATTGATAACGGATTAGCAAAAGGCGTTTGTACTTATCATGGATTCTGCTCAAACGAAAATATTGCCGAAGCATTTGATTTGGAATTTAGAAAACTTAGAATTTTTTCAATAAATTAATTTACTGAGATTATTATGACACTTGAAGATATAAAAGTAAATCCGCCTAAAACGGCAAATTGGCTTAAAAATTACAATTCAAAAGTAATATCATCTGATGAAGCTTTAAAAGTTATTAAGTCAGGACACAATGTTATAATTCAGCCCGGCTGCGCTGTTCCTATGGAACTTGTACGCGCAATGGTTCGCAGAAAAGATGAATTATTTGACGTTAATGTTTATCATATTTTAACAGTTGGTCCGCTTCCTTACATTGAACCCGGAATGGAAAAACATTTCAGACACACTGCATTTTTCATTGGTGCAAATACAAGAAAAGCAGTAAATGAAGGTCGTGCTGATTTTATTCCGATCTTTTTAGGCGAAGTTCCGCTTTTGTTCAAAAACGGTTATATAAAACCTGATGTTGCTTTAATTCATGTTTCTCCGCCGGATGAACACGGATTTTGCAGTTACGGAGTTGATGTAGGCACAATAAAAACTCCAACAGAAAAAACAAAAATTATTGTTGCGCAAGTAAATAAAAACATGCCTAGAACTTTAGGCGACAGTTTTATTCACATAAATAAAATTACTCATATAGTTGAACATGATGAATCAATTTTTGAACTTCCGCAAGTTGATGCCGATGTAACTCCTGAAACAGTTGGAATTTACAATCAGATTGGTGAACATATTGCAGAATTGATTGAAGATGGTTCAACTTTGCAAATGGGAATCGGTGCTATTCCTGATGCGGTATTACAATTCTTAAAGCATAAAAAAGATCTGGGAATCCACACAGAAATGTTTTCCGACGGAATTATTGATCTTGTTGAAGAAGGCGTTATCAATAACGAAAAGAAAACTCTTCATCCCGGAAAAATTGTTGCCGGATTCGTTTTAGGAACAAAGAAAACTTTTGATTTTATAAATAATAATCCTATTATTGAATTTCATCCGCAGGAATATGTAAATGACCCTTTTGTTATTGCAAAAAATAATAAAATGGTTGCAATAAATTCTGCGATTGAAGTCGATCTAACAGGACAAGTTTGCTCTGATTCAATCGGAACAAGATTTTACAGCGGAATCGGCGGACAGGTTGATTTTATTCGCGGTGCATCGCGCAGTGAAGGCGGCAAACCGATTATTGCATTACCTTCAGCAACTAAAGATTACAAAATTTCAAGAATTGTTCCGATGTTAAAGCCCGGTGCCGGAGTTGTAACTTCTCGCGGCGATGTTCATTATGTTGTTACCGAGTACGGCGTTGCACAATTATACGGAAAATCAGTAAGAGAAAGAGCGGAAGCTTTAATTAAAATTGCTCATCCGAATTTCAGGGATGAACTTACAAAATACGCAAAAGAAACTTTTAAATTCTAAATTATGATTGCAGTTATAGGTGATATACACGGATGTTATGATACTTTATTGCAGCTTTATGATAAAGTAAAATCAAAATATCCTAAGATAGAAATTTACAGTGTAGGAGATTTAGTAGACAGAGGAAATTACAGTTATGAAGTGATGGAATTTTTCATCAGTAACAAAATTAAATTTTCTCCTGGAAATCATGATTATATGTTCTACGCTTACGTTTATCATCCAAACAGCATGATGGCAAGAGCATGGCTTCTAAATGGAAACGAAGCAACTTTGCGTTCATATCTTGATCATACAGAAACTATTAAAGATCATTTAGAATATATCAAATCAATGCCGCTTTATCATAATCTTGATGATTGTTTTATTTCGCACGCAGGCATTTCTGATAGATTTGATATTAATATTACAAATCTTTCAAATGAAGAATTAAATTTATTTGATGATTTTATAAAATCCCAATCCGATACCGATGAAGGTTTATTGTGGACTCGTGATAAACTTCACAACATTGGAAAATTACAAGTTGTTGGGCATACTAGACAGCGTAAAGTTAATTTAGATAAGCGTTCAAATGCGGCATATATTGATACCGGGGCGTATTCGGGAAATAAATTAAGTGCCGTGATTATTGAAAAAAATGAGATAGTTGATATTCTTGATGTAGATACAAGTTTTATAGATATCAATTAATCTTAATTTTTTGTAGTAAAACATCTGAAAAATATAATTCCGGAAGATTCAAATTATGGATCCTCAAAAGATCATAATGAAATATTGCAAAATAAAATTTGACAATAAAATTCAAATTGAATATTTTTTGAGTAACACAAAAGGAGGATCTATAGCGTAAAATTCTACCTTACAATTTAACTTAGAGAAGGTTCGCCATTAATACTGTAGTTAAAAAAGTAGTACCTGAACTTTTGAAGCTGTTACTTTTTTCAGTATCAGTTTTCTATTTAATAATATCCTTTGGTTTTACTTTCTTAAATAACCAAACCGGTACGCTTAATCCCTTTTATCTATCGTTGCTCAATTCAACGGATAGTAATGCTTTGTCCGAAAATTTGAACTCGGAAACGAATAATTCCGTACTTCAACAACTTCAATTAAATTCAGGTAATTATCAGATCTCTGATTTTATTACATTTGCCGATACTTTAGATTCACTTTCAAACAATCAATTTTTTACTGATCCTTTTACATCCGATTCTGTCGGACTAATTCAAGATACTGCCGTAACTCCAATTGATAAAGATTCACTTGATAGATTGCGCCGCGATTCTCTTTTCATGTTTCAAAATATGCCTGAAGAACAAGATACCGGAAGCGTAATTGATACAAATAAGATCAGAATTCAATCACAGGATTCAACGGCAAGATTAAAATATTTCAGATATGACAGAAAAGATAATCCCGTTGTAAAACTTTATCCTAAAAAAAGATCGAAATTTTTTGCTCAGCCATCGCAAGGATTGATCGAGAGAAAAGTTGAAATTGATTCAACCGGAAATTTTGTAATCGTAAAGCAATTGGTTGCAGGTAAACCCGCAAAAATAATATTACAAATTCCTTTAAATGAATATATAGATCTAGTTTTGAATTCACATAACCGTGATATTTGGGAGCAATTAGCTTATCAATATGAACTGAAAGAACAAAAAGATGACCTTTCAAAACTTATAACTGATATTACAAATATTGATATTCCGCTGCCCAGTGCCGGATTTTTAAGCATTTTCGGTCCGCCTAAAATCAATTTGAAAATTGGCGGTGCAGTTGATATTCACGGTGCATGGCGAAACGAAACAACTGATGGTGTAACTGCTTCACTTTTAGGAAATACACGTAATGAACCGGATTTTAAACAACAGGTTCAAATTACAGTTGATGGTACTATCGGCGATAAATTAAAAATCGGAGCTGATTGGAACACAGAAAGAACTTTCGAATATGAAAATCAACTGAAGCTGAAGTATACCGGCTACGAAGATGAAATTGTTCAAAGTGTTGAAGCAGGAAACGTTTCACTGCAAACTTCTCCATTAGTCGGCGGAAGTGAAGCGCTATTCGGAATTAAAGCAAACTTCCAAATGGGACCTTTAAGTTTAACTACTTTGGCTTCGCAAAAAAAAGGTGAAGTAAAAGAAGTTTCGGTAACCGGCGGATCTTCATCGCAGCCGTTTGAAATTCGCGCTTGGAACTACTCTAAAAATCATTACTTCATTCATAAAGATTATGCTGATACAGTAAATTTAAATCTTTTCTTTAACTATTATGCTAATCCAAGCCCTGTAGTTTTTGAAGATTATTTTGTAGATGAAGATATTCAGGTTTGGAAATCTTTTACTGGTACAAAAAATACTGCAAATCAAAGAGATGCAAATGCTTACTATGATCTTCCGGAAAGAAGCGGAAGTTCGATCTATGGTGAAAGTTTAAGAAACGGAACCGCCGGCGGTGTTGTTGAATCAGGCAGATTTGTTCTTTTAACTTACGGTGTAGATTATACGATGAATAAATACACCGGATCAATTTCATTTAATACTCCTATTCAGGAAGATGATATTGTAGCAGTTGCCTTTAGAAGAGGAGACGGGAAAGTTTTCGGTGAATTTTCCAATGAAATTGATGACAGCTCGAGAATAGTTCTAAACTTGGTTAAGCCGAAACATTTACTGCCATCTCATCCTGCCTGGCAGTTACAGTTAAAAAATATTTACTCGCTTAATGCCAGAAACATCAAAAATGAAGGATTTGAACTCGATATTTTCTACAAGCAGGAAGGTCAGGAACCGGCAAATAATATACAGGGAAATGATCTTTTAGCATTGTTTGGATTGGATAGATTTGATCAAAATAAAAATGCCGGCAAAGACGGAAAGTTTGACTGGTCCCCGGGAAGAACAATTCTGCCTGCAACCGGTGAAATTATTTTTCCCGTGCTTCAACCTTTCGGAGCAAATTTACCTGCGGTACTTGATACTTCTCTTAGGTATCAAACTATTTATAATAACACACAGACTATTGCAAGACAAGATATTATAAAAGATAAATATTCAATCACGGGAAAATATTCGGGTGAATCATCATCTACATTTAATATTGGTTTTAACGTTGTTGAAGGATCTGTAAAAGTAAGATTAAACGGAAGGGAATTACAGCCGAGAATTGACTACACGGTTGATTATATGATTGGACAGATCATAATTAGAAATGATGATGCTTTGGCTCCAGGAGCAGATCTTAGAATTACTTATGAACAAAATGATCTTTTCCAGCTTGCATCAAAAACTTTGGTCGGGGCTCGCGGCGAAATGAATTTTTCCAAAAGAACAAATTTCGGATTCTCATTTTTGAATTTAAGCCAGCAGACTTTAAGCGATAAAGTAAGAATTGGCGAAGAACCTTTAAGTAATTCAATTTTCGGATTAGATTTTAAAACCGGAGTTGATCTACCTTTTATAACAAGAGGTATAAATAAAATAATTTCAACAAAAGCACCTTCTTCTTTCAATGTTGCCGGCGAGTTCGCTTACATTATGCCCGATCCAAATACAAAAAGAAGTACGGTTGCAAGCGATTTTAATAAAAGCATTGCTTACATTGATGATTTTGAAGGTTCAAAAAGAACGATCCCGATAGGAATTTCTTACACTTCGTGGCGTGATATCAGTATTCCCGATCCGGATAGAGCGAGAGATCTAAATTATCTTTCACAAAAAGCAAAAGCTTACTGGTACAATTATCTTCCTTCAAATGTATTTGTTCGGGATATTTGGGGTGAAAGCAAAAAAGTTGCTAAAGGTGATGAAGCGATTACAGTTCTCGATTTTGTTTTTATGCCGAATATTAGGGGATATTATAATTATACTCCGCAACTTGATACGGTTGAACAAAATTGGGGTGGAATGATGAAGGGGCTTTCTTCTTCTGCTTCAAATCTTGATGAAGAAAAAGTAGAGTTTATTGAATTCTGGATAAATGTAATTTCTCCCGTAAACCCCGATGCAAAAATTTACCTTGATCTTGGAAGAATAAGTGAAGATGTACTAATTACTAGTAATATTTATCCAGATACAGAAGATAAAAATGATAACGGTCTGATTGATGAAGGCGAAGATGTTGGTTTGGATGGTGTTGCCGATGCTTCCGAGCCGGGTTTCAGCGCTGCAAATCCCGATCCGGCAAATGATAATTTTAATTTAGTTCCGGGATTTGATTATCGAAATGCAAACGGAACCGAAGGAAACGCAACTTTATCTGATGTAGGTAGATTTCCGGATACAGAAGATCTAAATCGAAATAATACACTTGATGTAGTAAACAGTTTTTTCAGATATACAGTGCCGCTCGATACCAACAGAGCAACAAACCCATATATAACCGGTGGTGGTGCAGGAAGCCAAAAATGGTATCAAATTAGAATTCCGATTCGCGATAGCAGTTTATATCAATCTTTCGGGACTCCAAATCTTTCAGCAGTTGAAAACATAAGAGTTTGGGTTGATGGTTTTACCGATACGCTACATTTAAGATTTGCAGAATTTAATTTTGTCGGTAGTCAATGGGAAAAAGTATTTCCGAAAGTTGCAGGTGGTGGCGTTAATAATCAAGATACAGTTTTGGTTCTATCTGTAATAAATAAAGAAGATAATCCCGGTGAATATTACAGCCCGCCCGGCATTGTTCCCGAAATTGACAGAACAAATCCGCAAGGAGAATTTGAGCGTAATGAACAATCATTATTGCTAAGAATAAATAATCTGGAAGACGGTGATGAAAGACAGGTTTTTAAAGTTTTACCGCGCCAGCTTGATGTTTTCAGTTATCGTGAAATGAAAATGTTTATTTGGGGAGATTTAAATACTTCACCGAATTCAATTTCAGTTCCGCCTAATTTGGATTCAAATTATAATTCAGAAGTATATTTCAGGTTTGGTGCCGATACATTAAATTTTTATGAATACAGAATGCCTTTATTCCCGGATTGGCAAGAAATCTCAATAAATTTTGAAGAATTAACTTCTATAAAACAGGCAAGAGTTAATGATAGTCTTTTTTATAGTGATGTATCGGGTAAACCCGGTCACAAATACGGAATTAAAGGAAGACCTGCATTAACAAATATTTCTTTCTTTATGGTAGGAATTAAAAATCCAAGAGGCAAAGGAAATCTAAATCCGGTTTCTGGAGATGTTTGGGTAAACGAATTAAGAGTTATCGGCGCAGATGATACAAAAGGCTGGGCTTACAGTTCTTCGGCAAATTTAGTTTTAGCAGACCTTTTAAGAATAAATTTTAACATGAGCCAAACCGATCCGTTTTTCCATAGATTGGCTGATAGATTCGGTTCAAGAGTTGATTCGAGAAATTGGGCAGTCGCTATGGATTTTGACGTGATGAAAGTTCTGCCGGTTGATCTTCCAGGAAGTAATTTGCGCGTAAATTATTCACGTTCAGAACAAGTCGGTAAACCACTATACATTCCGGGTACGGATATAAAAGTTGAATCTGCAGCACTTCAGGAAGAAGAAAAGAATAAAGACCAATTCGGTGAACTTGAAGCAAGAAGAAGAGCACAGGAATTCAGAACCAATACGCAAATTCTTAATAAATCCGAAACCTGGTCAGTACCGGGAGTAAAATTCAGAGTGCCTTCAAAAAAATGGTACGTTAGAGAAACTATTAATAATTTAACTTTTTCATTTAATTATAATCAAAGCAGCGGCAGAAGTCCAACGGTTGAAACTTCAAACAGATGGGTTTGGAATGCGGTAGTAG
Organism: uncultured Melioribacteraceae bacterium; assembly: GCA_965365345.1. Lineage (GTDB taxonomy): Bacteria > Bacteroidota > Ignavibacteria > Ignavibacteriales > SURF-24 > CBDUBH01. The sequence continues at coordinate 36,522 of CBDUBH010000002.1, read as the reverse complement.
ATTACGGACTTTCACTTGGACAAAAAAACTTTTTATATCCGGCAAATGTTCCGGGCATTGGAAATGTTGTAAAAGTATTTTCTGATTACAAAAATGTTAAGGTTTATTATTTACCGCAAACATTTACAACAAATCTTTCTTTAAATAGAAATTATTCTTACAATCTTTCAAGAGGATTAAATGTTCAGCCGAACATTGCGCGTGATTTTACCGCAGTAAGAAATGCTGATTTAAAATGGAAACTTACCGAAGGCGGATTTTTAAATTTGGATATGAGTTATAATTTTAATCTTTCATCCTCATTGACTTATTTAATTGAAAATGTAATCGGATATCAGCAGAATGGAAGAGAGATAAAAACCGGTAGAGCCGATAGCGAAATTTGGGGCGACATTTTTTCAGGCGATTTCTTCGGAAGAAGTTTCAGATATAATCAAAACTTTGCATTGAACAGTAATCCAAAATTACCAACATTGTGGGGATTAAATAAATTTTTAACTTTAACTGCAAGTTATTCATCAGGTTATAGTTGGTCAAATGATTTTGCTCAGGCTGATTTAGGAAGAAGTGCATCTTTTTCTAATAGGATAAATATTGGCACAACCTTAAAATTAAAATCATTACTCGGACCTTTATTTGAAAGCAAGACAGAAAAGAAAGATGATCAAACAAAAGTCCAGCCGAATCAAAGAGGAAGAGACAGAGGTCCGGGAAGAGATCCGCAACCAAATGTTAATAACAGACCGGTAATTCGCGAACCCCAGGTTCAAAATGATTCTTTAAATATTCCAACTGATACAAGCGCCGTAACTTTTGCTCAGGATTCAACTGTTAAACGCAGTAAAGGTGAATCATTAAAAAGAATTTACGGCTCATTAAAAGGCGGATTCAGATGGCTACTTGTTGATTATGAATCAATACGTTTAGGATTTTCTCAGGATAACAGCGTTTCAAGAGGCGCATTAAGAGGCGGTGGAACAGGACTTGTCAATTTCTGGAATGTTACGCAAAGTTATTCAAACGGCCCTTCAAGAATGTTTATGCTGGGATTAACACATGATGCCGGACCAAAAGCCTTGGCTACAGGAACTGTAAATGATAATTTTACTCAGCGGAACAATATAACGTTAAATACAAATCGCCCGCTTTGGGAGGGTGCTCAAATTGATGTTAACTGGAAAGTCGGCTGGGGAATAAGCAAAACCTCAACAATCGGTTTAAGTCCAACAGGCATAAACAGAGTTGTTTCTACAAGCACAAACGGAAATCTTGATAGATCATTTGTCTCAATTCCGAAAATTTTCTTTTTACCGTTTTTAAATTCCGGAATTGATAAAGTAAAAGAACTTTATAATCCTCAGCAAGATAATCTGGCAGAAGCTTTTGTTGAAGGATTTGAATCAATGCCGCTTTTATCGAAATTACCTGTATTAAAAGAGTTTGCGCAATATATTCCAAGACCAAATTGGTCGCTGACCTGGGATGGATTGGAAAAAATTTCGTTCTTTAAATCATTTGCAAATCGCGTAAGTTTAAATCATGCTTACACATCAAATTATTCTGAAGGCTGGAGATTAAGTCAAACAGGAAATAGAGATGTTCAAAGTCAAAAGATAGCTTACGGATTTCAACCTTTAGTCGGATTGAATTTAGGATTTAAACCTTTGTGGAAAGGAAATCTTTCAGGAAATATAAGATATTCAACTACAACCGGTTACGATTTGGGACTTACGACAAAAAGAATTTCCGAATCATTTTCAAAAGAAATTGGATTTACTGCAGCATTTTCAAAAGCAGGATTGGAAGTTCCATTATTCGGAATTTATTTGAAAAATGATGTTGAGTTTTCGCTTTCATATTCAAACAGCAAAAACACTACTGTAATTTATGATATGAGCAAAAAAAATGAAGCCGGAACTCCGCAGGATGGAACTGCGCGAACAACTTTGGAACCGCGTGTAAAAATGGTTGTAAGCAGTAAAGTAACGGCATCAATTTTTTACAGAAGATCTTCGCTTAAGCCCGAAGGCGCAGCAAGAATTCAAGGTTCAACAACAAACGAATACGGATTGGATGTTAGAATTACGATTCAGTAATTTAGAAAAGGTGAATCATGGCAAAGAAAAACAGAATTTTATGGGTGGATGATGAAATAGAACTTTTGCGCTCACATATTTTTTTCTTGAGCGAAAAAGGTTACGAAGTTGAAACAGTTACAAATGGTGAAGATGCAATTTCGGAAGTAAAAGAAAAAAACTTCGATCTTATTTTTCTTGATGAAATGATGGCGGGAATTGGCGGACTTCAAACTTTGGCTGAAATAAAAGAAATAAAGCCCGCAATTCCTGTAGTGATGATTACAAAAAGCGAAGAAGAAACTTTGATGCACGATGCGATTGGCGGAAAAATTGCAGATTATTTAATCAAGCCTGTGCACCCGAGCCAGGTTTTGCTTGTCTGCAAAAAAATTCTTGAAGCAAAAAAAATCTCAGGCGAATATGTAGCAAAAGATTATCTTCAGGATTTCAACGAAATTTCCCGGCAAGTTATGATGGGTCCTGATTTCAAAGAGTGGATTGATATTTATCTTAAACTTGTTAACTGGGAGTTGGAACTTGATATTCATCCCGAAATAGGTTTGCGCCAAACATTAATTGAACAAAAAAAAGAATGCAATCAGGAGTTCAGCAAATTTGTTGAACGCAATTATGTGAAATGGATTAACTCCGAGCAATCGGAAAAAATTCCACCGCTTTCTCCTTCAATTACAAATGATTTTGTTTTAAATCATTTAAATGGTGAAGAAACAATCTTCTATTTTGTGCTTGATTGTCTAAGACTCGATCAGTGGCTCGTAATGGAAAAACATTTAACAGATCTTTATAACATTAAAAAAGATTATTATTTTTCCATACTTCCAACTGCAACTCCATACGCACGAAATTCCCTGTTTTCAGGACTTTATCCATCGGAAATTGAAAAATATTATCCACAACTTTGGCAATCAAACAGCGATGATGATGAAAGAAGCTGCAACAAATATGAAAAAGAATTACTGCAGCTTTTACTTGAAAGAAAAAAAATCAAATTAAAAAATGATCTTAAATACATAAAAATAATTGATCCGGAAGTAGGCAGAAATTTTGAACAAAATATTTTATCTTATCAAAACAGTCATTTCACTGCGGTTGTAGTAAATTTTTTAGATATGATTGCTCACGGGAGATCCGATTCCGATATTTTAAAAGAAATTGCTCCGGAAGAATCCGCTTACAGATCACTTACGAACAGCTGGTTTTCGCATTCGTCATTGCTTGCAACATTCAGAGCAATTTCGAAAATGAAAAATGCAAAAATCGTAATTACAACTGATCACGGAAGCATTAGAACACTTCGCGGTGCAAAAGTTTTAGGCGATAGAGAAGCATCAACAAATTTAAGATTTAAATTCGGAAGAAATTTGAAAGTTGATGATAAACACGCCGTTTACATAACAAATCCTTCCGAATACAAATTGCCTAAAAGAGGAATTACAATAAATTACATTTTTGCAAAAGAAGATTTTTATTTCGTTTATCCGACTGATTACCATAAATATTTAAGCTATTACAAAGATACTTTTCAGCACGGCGGAATTTCGATGGAAGAAATGATATTGCCGATAATAACAATGGAGACAAAATAAAAAGTGGAATTTCCTTTTAAAACAATTGTAAATACAGAAGCGGAAACTGTGGAAGTTTCGAATAAATTTTCCAAAGTTTTAAAAAGCGGCGATATTGTTGCGTTAAACGGTGAACTTGGCGCGGGTAAAACTTTTTTCGTAAAGCAGCTCGTTAAAAATTTCAAAGTAAATAATGTAAGCAGTCCTACTTTTGCACTTGTGAATGAATACTCCGGCGAAGTAAAAATAAATCATTTTGATTTTTACAGAATAAATAATGTAAATGAACTTCATGATATAGGATTTGAAGATTATCTTTCAGAAGAAAATATCAATTTGATTGAATGGGCGGAAATGTATGAAGAAATACTTCCTAAAATAAGATATGAAATTAATATTAAGTTGAATGAAGATTTCAGCAGGGAGATTTTAATCGAATTGAAAATGTAGAATTTAGAATTTAAAAAATAAATTGTGAATTTTGCCGTCATTCCGGGTTGTCCGGAATAAGACGGATCAAAAGATAAAAATAAATGAATTGTCATCGCGAGTCCCAATTAAATCGGGAAGCGTGGCGATCTTAGTGATTAAACTGAAATTTTGTTAGATTCCGGACGAGCCGGAATGACAAAATTCAATCATCAAAAACTAAAAACTGTAAACTAATTTATGAACGAAATAAAATTTGATAAACCGATTCTGGCTATGGAAACTTCCAGTGAAATTTGCGGAGTTTCAGTTTTTTTTAACAATGAAAAATTCACCGAAACAAATCTGAAAATAAAAAATATTCATTCAGAAAAAATTCTGGAAATTACCGGAACGCTTTTAAATACAAGCGGAGTAAAATTAAATGAATGTTCCGCTATTGCGGTTTCATCCGGTCCGGGTTCATTTACCGGATTAAGAATTGGAATGTCAACTGCAAAAGGCTTGGCTATCGGTTCAAATCTGCCTATAATTCCTGTGCCTACTTTTGAAGCCTTGGCTTTTCATATAAATCAATATTTACCGGCTTCAACTGAATTTATAATTGCAAATAAAGTAAATGTTGAAGAAATCTATTACGCAAAATTCAAAAGTAAAAATCCTGTTCCGGAAGTTATTGAAGAAACTCAAGTATTAATGAAAGAAGAATTAAATTCAAAAATTAATGATAAAGTTTTAATATTCGGGAATGCGGTAAAACCGGAAAATCAAATTGGAATTCTAGTTTCACCGAGTGCTTCTGCTGTGGCAAAATGGGCTTATAATTTTGGAAAAGATTTATTAAATTATAATTTCGATTTTATGGAGCCGTTCTATTTAAAAAATTTTGTAACCAAACAAGGTTGAAAAATGAAAAAGATATTTTTGGTTTTGCTTGCAATTTCATCAATTACCGCAGCACAACTTATCGGACCGAAAATTTCGGTTCAGCAATTAACACATGATTTCGGCAATATAACTCAAGGCGAAGAAGTTTCACACGAATTTGTAATTTCAAATTCAGGTGATGATTCGCTAAAAATAAAAGATGTAAAGGCATCATGCGGGTGTACTGCCGCAAAACCGGAAAAAAGTGTTTTGCTTCCGGGCGAATCAACTAAATTAAAAGTGAATTTTAACAGCAAAAATTTTAAAGGCATTCAGAAAAAATATGTTTATGTAAAATCTAACGATAAAGATAAACCTGAGATCAGATTGAATTTTACGGCAAATGTTCTTTTAAATGAAAATCCGCAGGATAGAAAAGATTTTGCGAGATTATTGATTGAAACTCCAACTCACAATTTCGGAGATTTAAAAGAAGGAAAAATAGTTGAATGGAATGTTGAACTGAAAAATGTTGGGAATGAAAATCTTGAAATAAAAGATATCAAAACAACTTGCGGATGCACTGCCGCAGTAATTAAAGGAAAAAATGTAAAACCCGGTGAATCAACAACTTTAAGAATTGAATTCGATTCAACCGGAAAAAGAGGAAAACAGGAAAGAAAAGTTATTCTGAAAACAAATGATCCTTACAAACCCGAACACGAAATTACATTAACCGCAAATGTTTTAGACAGAAAGTAAAAAGATGGCATGGTTTAAAAGAAGTAAAGAAAATATTGCTCCCGATACGGTTAAAAAAGAATTACCGGATGGACTTTGGGAAAAATGCCCTTCCTGCGATGAAATTATTCACAGAAAACAACTTGAACTAAATCTGTGGACATGCTCAAAATGCAATTATCATTTCAGAATAGGAAGCGAAGAATATATAAAAATTTTATTTGATGAAGGAAGTTTTAAAGAATACGATAAAAAGATAAGATCTGCCGATCCTCTCGATTTCAAAGATTCAAAAAAATATTCCGATAGAATAAATGAAACGATAAAAAAAACCGGATTGAATGATGCTTTGAAATCCGGAATTGGAAAAATTTACGGAAAAGAAGTTTCATTGGCTTGTATGGATTTCAAATTTATCGGCGGAAGTATGGGCTCGGTTGTAGGCGAAAAAATTTCACGCGCAATTGACAGAGCCATCAAAAATAAAATTCCGGTAATAATAATTTCGGCAAGCGGCGGCGCAAGAATGATGGAAGGCGCTTATTCATTGATGCAAATGGCAAAAACAAGCGCGCGTCTTGCAAAATTAGCCGAGGCAAAATTGCCGTATATTTCAATTATGACAGATCCAACAACAGGCGGCACAACCGCAAGTTACGCAATGCTTGGCGATGTGAATATTGCTGAACCGAAAGCGCTGATTGGGTTTGCAGGACCAAGAGTGATTAAGCAAACTATTGGTAAAGATCTTCCTGAAGGATTTCAAACTTCGGAATTTTTACTTGAAAAAGGATTTCTGGATTTAATAGTTCACAGAAAAGAACTGAAACAAAAAATAAGCAGTCTAATAGATTTCTTAATGTAAATCTCAATTTCTAAAATTATAAATTTTGTAATGAAAATTTGAAAAACGGAGTTACTTATTAAAATTATAAATACAATTTCGGAAATGCAGGAGTTTTCTTCTCAAATGAAAAGAGAAGGAAAAAAGATCGGGTTTGTTCCTACAATGGGATATTTGCACGAAGGTCATTTATCATTAGTTCGAAAAGCAAAAGAATCTGCTGATATTATTGTGGTTTCAATATTTGTAAATCCAACACAATTTGCGCCAAACGAAGATTTTACTAAATATCCGCGAGATGAAAAAAGAGACATCGAACTTTTGGAAAATGAAAATGTTGATGTTTTATTTTTTCCTTCAGGCGAAGAAATTTATCCGAAAGATTTTCAAACATATGTTGATGTAATTGATATTACGCAAAAGCAGGAAGGTGAATTCCGCCCGGCTCATTTTAAAGGCGTAACAACAATCGTTTCAATTCTTTTTAATTGCGTAATGCCGGATGTTGCAGTGTTTGGACAAAAAGATGCACAGCAGGCAGCGGCAATTAAGCAAATGGTAAAAGATCTGAAATTCAATTTGAAAGTTGAAGTTGCTCCAATTGTTCGTGAAAAAGACGGCTTGGCAATGAGTTCAAGAAATGTTTATCTGAATAAAAAAGAAAGAAAAGAAGCTTTGATATTGAATAAATCATTACTTACCGCAAGCGGATTTGTTGAAAGCGGCGAGAAGAAAGCAAAAGTTATTTTTAATGCAGTTAGGGATTTAGTAAGAACAGTGGATTCAGCAAAAATGGAATATTTCAGAATAGTTGATAAAAATACTTTTGAAGAAGCCGAACATTTAATTTCCGGAAAAAAATATTATCTGCTTATAGCTTGTAAAATCGGAAACACCCGGTTAATAGACAATGTTGAAGTTAAAGCTTAAGTTTCGAAAAATCATTAATCTTTTGAAATTGTTAGTTCATTTTAGTAAATTCAGAATCAATTTTTATTCTTTGGGAAAATGAAAAATAAAATCCTTTCTGTTTTAATAGCAATATTTCTTTTTGCTGCAAATTATTTCGCTCAAGATGTTTCAAACAGCAGAGATAATTTAAGTTCAATGCTGGGTGCAAATTCCATCAGCGTTACTGTTGGCGGAAATTTCATTGTGAACGGATCTTTTCCTGCTTCACCGATGGAAAGAGTGGATCAATTTGTTACAAGAATTTTTAACTTGTATGCTGCTCAGCAGTTAACTGCTGTAAATGATATGGCTTACAATTTCAAAATAAATCAGGAATTAAGAAATATTGCCCGCAGAAATATAAAGCTTAAAAGATTTAGTGGCGAAGAACTTACTCTTGATCTTGAAAAATACAGACTTACAGGCGATTTCAAAAACAATCCTTATCTAAAAAATGATGATGTTCTAATTTTTCCCGCTGTTGATCTTAAGCGTAATTTCATTGAAATAAAAGGCGCGGTAAATAATCCTGTAAAATTTCAATTTGTTGAAGGCGACAGACTTTCAGATGCGCTTCTTTTCGCGAGAGGAATAAACCAAGCTTACGAAAACGTTGAGCAGGCTGAAATTAACAGATTAAGTTACGATGGAACAAAATCAGAAATTATCAAAATTCCGGTTAATAGTGATGCAGAACTTAAGCCGGGCGATAGAATTAATATTGCAGCAAAAGAACCTTTGAGAAAAGATTTCCGGGTGTTGGTCATTGGCGAAGTTGAAAATCCCGGATATGTTTTTGTAACAAAAAACAACACCACAATTGAAGAAGCGATAAATAACGCCGGCGGATTTAAAGAAAATGCAGATGTTTCGAAAATTGAGTTAGTTCGGGATGTAAAAGCAAAATACGAAGCCGAAAACGAATTTAACAAAAACAGATTTGTAAATCCAGAAAATTTGATATCTGAAATCCGTGAAATTGAAATGCTTTCGATGCTGCGAAATTCATATATTTATCCCGAAGATACAACTTACTTTAATATCGATAACACTTTGAGAGTATTAAGAAATACGACTTCAATCGATTTGGCTAATAATTCATCAAATAACGATAAAGAAATTTTACTTAAAGACGGTGATGTATTAATTGTCCCTGAAAAAGCAAAAGCAATTTACGTTTTCGGTCAAGCTGCAACAACGGGATTTATAAATTTTGAGGAAGGAAAAGATGTAAAATTTTATGTTGAAAAAGCCGGCGGATTGACAAAAAGCGCAAAAGATTTTGAAGATATAATGGTTATAAAAGGTAAAACGAAAACTTGGGTAAGTGTTAAAGATAAAGATTTAAAACTCGAAGCCGGAGATAATATCTGGGTTCCGAAAGAAACACCAAGAACGTTCGGTTATTATTTCGATTATTATTTAGGAAGAGTCGGCTCGGTAGCCAGCATAGTAGGCACAGTAGTAACAATAATATTATTGACCAGGGATTAAAAATTAAAAGAAAAATGGCAGAAAAAAGTAAAATTGACAGTTATAATAACCCTTTAGAAAATTCCGATAAAAGTTTGTTGGACATTTTTAATGTTTTATATAATTGGAAAAAATTTTTGATAATCAATTTAATTATAGTAATAGTTTTAAGTACTATTATAGCGTTTATCATTCCAAAAACATATAAAGCAACAGCTACCATAATGATCCCTGCTGATGATCAATCTCCCTTAGGCGGTCTATCAAGTTTGATAGGAGGTAAATCATCTATAGCAGCATTGGGCTCACGAATGTTTGGTATTTCCAATACTTCTGAGGATATTATTTTAGGAATTTTAAATAGTAGGTCTGCACTTACTCACATTATTGAGAGATTTAATTTAATGGATTATTATGAAATTAAAGATAGAAATATGGATTTAGCTTTACGAAACATTCGAAAAGATATTTATGGGGAGCCAAATGAATATGGTATGTTGGATTTTAATGTAATTACAAAAGATCCTGTTTTAAGTGCAAATATTGCTAATTATTTAATTAAAATGGTTGATAGTTCTAATATAAAGTTTAATACTGAGCGAGCTAAAAATAATAGACTTTTTATTGAAAAAAGATATACTAAAAATTTGGAATCCTTAAAGGATGCAGAAGAAAAATTATATGCATTTCAAAAAAAATATGGAATTGTTGCAGTACCGGAACAATTAGAAGTTACCGTCAAGGCTGCTGCTGAAATTGAAACACAGTTGATAAAGAAAGAAATGGAGTCTTTTTTTATTAAAGGTCAATTTGGTGAAAAATCTCCTCAATACATGGGAATTCAACAAGAAATAAAGTTGTTAAGAAATAAAGTTGATGAATTAAAAAACTCAACCAAATTAAGTGAAAATTCAAATGTTTTATTTGCATTTAATAAAATGCCTGATATTGCAATTGAATATTTGAGAAGTTTTAGAGAAGTGGAAGTACAGCAAGCTATTTTAGAAATTCTCATGCCAATGTACGAGCAAGCAAAAGTTGAAGAACAAAAAAGTATTCCAACTGTTGTAGTTATTGATAATGCTGTTCCTCCCCAATTAAAATATGGACCCAAAAAAGCTGTTATAATTTTAGGATTATTTTTCTTGGCTTTATTCTTCTTTATACCATTTGTTTTCTTTATTGAAAGTTTTTCAAAATTTACTGATTCGAAAAGTAAGTTAAGCACGAAGCTATTTAATTTTAGTATGGCAACGAAAAAACTATATAGAATTAGTTAGTAATTATGTCTCTTGTTTTAACTGTATTTTTTGCGAGTATAGGAATATTCCTTGGAAAAGTGATATTCAAAAAATGGGTGAATCATCTTACGATTTATTCTTTTATTTGGGGTTGGTTAGTATTTTTATATGAACTTAAATTGCTTCCATATGTTGATATTACACCTTTAACATGGTTTATAGTTATTATTGCGTATTTATGTTACTTACTAGGAATTCTTACAATTGTTAGTATAAATAATTATAAAAGTAACAAACCCTTAACTTCTTACTTAAACGAAAATGTTTCTCTTCCCATATTTATAGATAATGGTCGAACCTTAAAAATATTCCTTATTATTTTTTGCATTCTAGGTTTTTATTCAGCAATACAAAATTGGTTAGTTTTAATTGAAAAATTTGGGAGTATTCCAAGTGTTTTCCTTAATGCCAATAAGATATATCGGATGAATCAAAATGCGGAAATTAAGGGAATAATACCTCATTTATTTGCTGTTGGTTATGTTGCAGTTTTTTTTTCAGGTATATATACTGCTTACAATAGAAAGTTTACAATTCTTTCTTTTATCCCAATTATTATTGTTATCCTAAAAGAATTGGCAATGGTAGGTCGTGCAGGAATGCTATTCGCGATTTTAGAATTTGCGTTTTCATTTTTTCTTTTTAGGCATTTACTATCAGGCAATAGAAATTTTACTTTTAAAAAGACTAATGCTTTGATTTATACTTCAATTCTTTTAATACTTTTTATCACAAGTATTTCACTTATAAAAGTTACTAGAGGATCTTTTGAAAATTATACTGGTACTAGTAGATCTTTAAAACAGCTAGAAGATAATTTAATATTATCGCCTTCTTTATATTTATATTTGAGTAGTGATGTTGGTGTATTAAGCAAATATTTAAGCTCAGAAGGAGAAGATACGAAAATAGGACAACATACTTTTATGCCTGTTTATGGGATTCTTTCAAAATTTGGTTTAGCAGAACGGCCTCCTAATTTTCAAAAAGGTTATTATATACCTATGTGGACAAATACAGCGACATATTTAAGAGAGTTACATGCTGATTTTGGAATAACCGGTGTTGTTTTAGTCCCTTTTTTATTAGGACTAATTATTACGTTACTTTGGATTAAGTTTTATCAAACAAAAAGTCTCATAATTTTTGCCATATTAGTTTTCTTTTATTTGATAATTGGGTTTTCATTTCTTGTTATGTTAACTAGACTCGTATGGTTTTTTACAAGCTTGTTTATAATTTTAATTTCAATTCCAATAATTGAGAAGATAGCCTTATTAAATTCAAAGGGTCTGTTAAAGTTAAAAAGTAATGAGTAAATTAAATTCCAATATGATTCTTAAAAATAGTACTTTTAATCTTTTGGGATATTTATTACCGGTTGTTTTTGCAATAATTATTATTCCTATGTTATTAAAAATTTTAGGAGTAGAAAGATTTGGAATTCTAAATATTGTTTGGATGATTATAGGTTATTTTAGTTTATTTGATTTCGGAATTGGGAAAGGTTTAACTAAAGTAATATCTGAAAAAATTGGAAATAATAATTTTGATTCTATTCCGAAGATTTTTTGGTCATCAATAATTTTAATGGCAGGGATCGGAATTGTTTTACCTCTCCTAATTCTTCCTTTTATTAATAATATTGTAGATGTTTTAAATATATCACCCGGTTATAAAAAGGAAAGTCGGCAAATTTTTATTCTCCTTCTGTTTTCAATTCCATTTATAACAACTTCTGTGGGTTTTAGAGGTTTTTTAGAAGCTAATTATAAATTTAAAATTGTAAGCTATATACGTTCTCTTTTAGGCATACTTTCATTTTTACTTCCACTCTTAGTTTTAGTCTTAATCGACAGTTTGTTCTATGTTGTATTGTTATTAGTCATCTTGCGAATAATTATTTGGTATATTTATTTTAAAAATTGCATTAAAATAAATAAAAATTTAATTAGCATAACTTTTGATTATCAAGTTATTAAACCTATTTTAACTTTTAGTGTTTGGATTACTTTTGCAAATATCATTGGACCTATAATTTTGTATTCCGATAAGTTTTTTATTGGAATTTTAATCTCTGCATCTGCAATAGCTTATTATGTTACTCCTTATGAAGTTGTTTCCAAAATATTATTATTACCAACTGCAATTAGTGGAGTATTATTCCCAGTGTTTTCTTCAAATATTAAAATAAATCCTTTATATACAAAGAAACTGATGATTTTAAGTTTAAAGTTCATCTTTATTTTAGTATTTCCAATTGTACTTTTATTAGTATTATTTTCTAAAGAATTTTTACAAATTTGGCTGGGTTTCGATTTTGCTACAAAAAGCTATTTAATATTACAATGTTTTGCAGTTGGTATTTTAATGAATTGCTTATCATCAATACCCAATAATTTTTTTCAAGGCATAGGGAATCCTAAATTACCTACATTAATCAATTTTTTTGAACTACCTTTTTATTTATTATTTATGTGGCTTGCAATAAAAGCTTGGGGAATAAATGGTGCTGCTTTTGTATATATGATAGCAGCAATATTCGATGCAATTATAATGAATATTTTTGCATTTAGAAATTTGCAGACTATAATTAACAAAAAAAAAATATTGATTGGTTTCTCTTTTTTTGTAACAATTTTAATTTTGTCCTTTATATTGAATGGAGTGCTTGTAAAAATGATCTATAGTTTTATAGTTATTATTTCTTCAATTATTATATTGTGGCTTTTTATAATCACTCAAGAAGAAAAGAAATTGATATTAAACAAAATTAAACCAATTATTAATCCAATAAAATCTAATGCTTAATATTGCAGCTGTAACTGTTTTATATTATCCACCGGCAAATGTTTCCCATAATATTAATTCTTATTTGAATCAGATCGAAAAATTATATGTAATTGACAATACTCCAGAGGTAAAAAGTTATAAATTTAATAATTCAAAAATTATTTATATAAAAAATAATCAAAATCTGGGAATCGCCTACGCTTTAAATCTGGCGGCGGAGTTTGCTATAAAAGAAAATTATAAATATTTATTGATGATGGATCAAGATTCATTCGCAAATGAAAATTTTGTTGAAAAACTAATGAACGGATTCAATTACAATAAAAATGTTGCATTAGTTTCACCTTTAATTATTCATAAAAATAACCAACATTTGAAAGAAAACAAAAATCAATTTTCAAGAATAGATGTTGCTATGACAAGTGGTAGTATATTAAAAATAGATGTTTACAGGGAAGTTGGAAAGTTCCTAAATGAATTTTTTATTGATTATGTTGATAATGAATATTGTTTAAGATTAAAATCGAAAAATTATGAAGTGATTCAAGTGAACTCTGCTGAATTATTACATGAATTAGGATCGGCAATTCCATCAAATTTCTTATTCCAAAAAGTCTATCCAACTAATCATCCTCCTTTAAGATTATTTTATCGTTCTAGAAATAGATTGTTTGTTTATAAAAAGTATTTTCTTAAATATCCGAATTACGTTCTTAATGATATTCTAATTTGGATAAAAGAAATTTTAAAAATTATATTATATGAAAAATCAAAAAAAGAAAAAATAAAAATGTCTTTAAGGGGAGTTATTTATTTTATCCGAAATAAATTTGGGAAATACGAATAAAATGAATTTTATAATCATTTTAATAAATTACAAAAACTGGAAAGATACTTCTGAATGTATCCATTCTTTACTTAATGTAGGCATCGATATTCGAAATATATTAGTTGTGGATAATTATTCCCAAAATGATTCAATAGAAAAATTAAGGTTATTTTATAATCAATTAGAAATAATTGAAACATCTGAAAACTTAGGGTTTTCCGGTGGAAATAATTTCGGATTTTTACATTCAAAAAAATACAATCCTGAATTTGTAGTTTTTTTGAATAATGATACAATTCTGAAAAAAAACAGTATTGAAATCTTAATAAATGAAATAATTAGAGATAATAATGCAATTGCTGGAACTGGATTGATTTTATATTACCCCCAAAAAGAAAAAATTTGGTATGCTGGAGGAAAATTAATCTATTCGCGTGGACTTGCAGTTCATAATTATTATAATCAAAATATAAAATCTATTTCATACAAATTAAAAAAGCAATATGTAAATTTTATTTCCGGATGTTTTATTTGTGTAAAAACAGATGAATTTGAAGAAATTGGAATGTGGGACGAATCTTTTTTCCTTTATTTGGAAGATATTGAATTAAGTGCTAGAATAAATAATTTAAATAAAAAAATGTTATTTGTTCCCGATGCTGAAATTTTTCATAAATGCAACGGCGAAAATTCCCTCAGTTTAAATATGTTATATTATTCTGTTAGAAACAGAAAACTATTAATTAAAAAACGTTTCATTAAATTTGCCGATTATTATTTTAATATAGTAATTTTTACAAAAATGTTATTTTGGCTCTTTACAAAAAAAGAATATTTTGATTTTTCTCTAAAAGCAATTAAAGATTTTCGTCGCGGTTATTTCGGAGTAATAAAAAAGTAAAAGTATGTTTGAAGAGATAGCAGTAATTATCCTTAATTTCAATGATGCAAAAAAAACCGTAAAATGCATTTTGTCATTTTTAAAAGCAGGAATTTTGCCTAATTCAATCTACTTGGTTGATAATAATTCAAGCGAGCAAGAATCAAGAGAACTTTACAAATCATTTAATCAAATCAAATTTTTTCAGCTAAAAGAAAATAATGGATATGCCGCGGGAAATAATTTCGGAATAAACATAGCTTTAAATGATGGATATAAATATTTTCTGATTTCAAATAATGATGTTATAGTAAATAATAATACAGTAAAAGTTTTGTCTGAGGAATTAAAAAAATCGGATAAAACAGGAGTGGTTACCTGCAAGGTATTATATAAAGATTCCCCGAATATAATAAACGCTGCAGGAGGAAGATTTAATAAAATTCTTTGTACGGGTGAAAATTTGAAAATTGGAAATCAAAATGATAATAACTTGGAAATTAGAGAAATTGAGTTTGTTCCCGGTATGATTTTTTTGATAAAAAAAGAAGTTATTCAAAAAATCGGTTTAATGCGGGAAGATTTTTTCATGTACTTTGAAGACTTGGAATATTCGTTTCGCATAAAAAAATATTTTAAAATGATTTATACTTCCGAAACATCTGTTTTCCATGACAGCGGTGGCGGATTGAGGGGAAAAAGCTATTCAGCTCTTTATCTTTATTACTACACAAGAAACAGATTAAAGTTATTTAAATCATTCAATAAAATTTATTATTTTTACGTTGTGATTTTTTCTTTAATCAATGCCGCAACAAAAATATCTATAGTTTTAAAGACTGATGATAAAAAACAAATAAAATCTATAAAAATTAAAAATTTAATAAAAGGGATTTGGCACGGTTTAATTGCTTAAGAATTTTAAAATATTACAAGATTATTTAGCCATACTTTAATTCGTCAATGAAAATATTCTACATTACACCACGATTTCCGTATCCGATTGATAAAGGTGATAAACTTCGCGCGTTTCATCAAATCAGGTTACTCAGCAAATATCATGATGTGATTTTATTTTCATTAAATGAAGAAGATGTAAATCAAAAAGATCTTTTATATCTTGAAACATTTTGCACAAAAGTATATCTAAAAAAATTAGGTAAACTGGATATTATAAAAAATTTAACAAATTCAATTTTTGATAAACTACCTTTTCAAGTAAGTTATTTCTTTTCAGAAAAAATAAAAAATGAAATTCAGAAATCGGTTGATAAAGAAAATCCTGATTTAATTTTCTGTCAATTGATTAGAACTTCAGAATACGGGAAAGATTTCAGACAATTAAAAATTCTTGATTATGTAGATGCTTTATCAAAAGGATTAGAAAGAAGGGTAAAGGTAGATAATCTATTTCTTAAACCTATTTTAAAAGTTGAGTATAATAGAGTTAAACGGTACGAAATTGAAATTGCTAAAAATTTCGATCAACAATTAATCATTTCCCAACAAGACAAAACTTCTTTGCAAAATGAAAATTTAATTGTAATTCCTAATGGAGTTGACCTCGATTATTTCAATTGGGAAAAATTCAAAAATGTTAATAAAGAATTTGATATTTTATTTACCGGAAATTTAAGTTATCTCCCAAATGTTAAAGCGATAAAATTTCTGATTGAAGAAATTTTGCCATTAGTAAAGAAAGTTATTCCGAATGTAAAAGTAGCTTTGGTAGGTGCATCTCCAGCTAAAGAATTTCTAAAATATAGAAATGAAAACATAATTATAACCGGCTGGGTTGAAGATATCAGGGAATATTACGCTAAATCTAAAGTTTTCGTCGCACCAATGCAAATCGGTTCTGGAATGCAAAATAAAATTCTTGAAGCGATGGCAATGAAACTGCCTGCCGTAACTTCAGAATTAGTTCGAAAAGGATTGAATGCACAAGAACATAAACATTTGGCTGTGGCTGAATCTGCGGTAGATTATTCAAAAAAAATAATCGAATTACTTTCAAATAGTGAAAAAAATAATTCACTCGCTGAAAAAGGTTTTTCGCTTGTAAATGAAAGTTACAGCTGGGAAAAAATTGGAAATTTATTAAACGAATCTATTTGCAAATTAGTAGAAAATGCCAAAAAAAGTTGAAACATTTTTAGTCCTTTTAGTTGACTTCATAACCATAAACCTTGCGTGGGTTTTGTTTTATCAATTCCGCGTTGAAACAGGATGGTTCAGTGCAATCTATCGTCCTGAATTTCTTATTCCAATGCTAGCGGTTTATTTTTACTGGTTCATTATTTTTATGTTTGTAGGAATGTACCGCAGCTGGTTTGCCGCATCGCGTTTTGATGAAATTTCAACTTTGTTCAAAGCATCTTTCGTTGGAATTTTCGTTCTTTTCTTTTTGATATTTTTCGATGATGCTTCGCAAAATATTCCGGATGCAAACAGATTTTTGATCCTTTATTATTGGGGATTATTCCTTTTGCTTGTAGGCTCCGGCAGATTGGTTATCAGATTTATCCAAAGGGAAATGCTGATAAAAGGATTTGGCAGAAGGGGAGCTTTGATAATAGGGTTTAATGAAACTGCAAATGATGTTCATGATTCAATTGATCAGGCGCGCGCATTAGGATTGGATATTTCTGGCTATCTTGCAGTTCATGAAGAAAATATCGGGAAAGAATATAAAGGCGTTAAAGTAATTGATACTTATCATAATGTTCGCGAAGTAATCGAAAAAACAAAAGCCAAAGAAATTATAATTGCATTAAAAGATCATCATGAAGATGTTTTTATTGAAGTAATATCGAAATGTGATAATATAAATATCGGGATGAAGATCGTTCCAAATCTTTATGAAATAATTAGCGGACAGGCGCGTACAACACAAATTTACGGCTTTCCTTTAATTGATATTATGCCGCAGCTTATGCCCGAATGGGAAAAAAAAGCTAAACGCATAATGGATATTTTAGTTTCTTTGATTATTTTAGTTGTTACAATTCCGGTGACTTTGGTAACTTCTATTTTAATCAAACTCGAAAGTGATGGACCGGTATTGTACAAACAAAAAAGATCGGGGCAGGACGGAAAAGAATTCGACATGTACAAATTCCGTTCAATGCGTAACGATGCAGAAAAAGCTTCCGGTCCGGTTTGGTCGCAAAAAGATGATCCGAGAATTACAAAAGTCGGTAAGTTCATAAGAAAAGTTCGCATTGATGAAATTCCGCAAATGATAAATGTTCTTAAAGGTGAAATGAGTTTGGTTGGTCCGCGTCCCGAAAGACCGTTTTTTGTTGAAAAACTTTCACAGGAAATTCCTTTTTATAAAAAGCGTTTGAAAGTTAAACCGGGAGTTACCGGCTGGGCGCAGGTAAAACATAAATATGATGAATCAATTGAAGATGTAAAAACAAAATTGAAGTACGATCTTTTTTACATAGAAAATATGTCTTTAAGAATGGATATGAAAATTTTGTTCAGAACAATTTTTGTAGTTTTGTTTGGCAAAGGACATTTCGGATAAATAATAACAAATTGTCATTCCTGCTTTTCAGGAATCCGTTATAAAAAAAATATTGATAAAATATAGAATTGAAAATTTCAGTTTGGAGATGTTATGAAAATTGCAATGGTTGATCTTAAAAAACAATATGAATCGATTAAAGATGAAATAAACAAAGCTGTTTTGGATGTTTTAGATTCAACCCAATTTGTTTTGGGCAAACCTGTGAGTGAATTTGAATGTTCATGTGCAGGTTATTTAAATGCAAAATTTACAGCAGCCTGCGCAAACGGAACAGATGCGCTTCAAATTGCGATGATGGCTTTGGGAATTAAACCCGGCGATGAAGTAATTACAACTCCTTTTACATTTGTTGCAACCGCCGAAACCATTGCTATTATTGGCGCAACTCCGGTTTATGTTGATATTGATGAAAGAACTTATAACATCGATCCTTCCAAAATTGAAGCGGCAATCACTCCAAAAACTAAAGCAATAATTCCTGTTCATTTGTATGGACAAGCAGCAGATATAGACGCAATTTTGGAAATTGCACGCAAACATAATTTGTATGTTATTGAAGATACAGCACAAGCGTTCGGAACTGAATACAAAGGTAAAAAAGTCGGTGCACTCGGAACAGTTGGAACAACAAGTTTTTTCCCGAGTAAAAATCTCGGCGCTTACGGTGATGGCGGAATGATGTTCACAAATGATGAAGAACTTTATCACAAGTTGAAAATGATAGCAAATCACGGATCAAAAATCAGATATGTTCATGAAGTGTTAGGATTGAATTCCAGATTAGATACAATTCAAGCAGCAATATTAAATGTGAAATTAAAATATATTGATCAGTGGAACAATGCGCGTGCCAAAAATGCCGGACTTTACAGAAAATATTTAGCCGATGCAAATGTAGTTTTACCTTTCGTTGCTGAATATTCAAATCATATTTATCATCAATTTTCAATAAGAGTAAATGATAGAAACGGATTACAAAATCACTTAAATGCAAAAGGAATTCCAAACGCAATTCATTATGCAATTCCTTTGAACTTACAGCCGGCTTTCAAAGAACTTTCGCCAAAAGCAGAAGTCCCGGTTGCCGAAAAAGTTGCAAACAGTATTATTTCGCTTCCGATGTTCCCTGAATTAAAGGAAGAAGAAATCGAATATATTTCAAATATTATAATTGAATTTACAGGTAAAAAATAATTCGATATGAATGGAAATTCACTAATAATAATTCCAACTTATAACGAGCTTGATAATCTTTCAATTTTGATTCCCGAACTCGTTAATCGTTATCCTGAAATTCATATTTTGATAGTGGATGATAATTCACCTGATGGCACAGCGAATTTCGTAAAAGAATTAATGCGGGAAAATTCCAATATAAAAATTTTAGAACGTCCCGGTAAAATGGGATTGGGAACCGCTTATGTTGCCGGATTTAAATACATGCTTGAAAACGGCTATGAATACGCATTTCAAATGGATGCTGATTTTTCGCACGATCCAAAAGAAATTGCAAACTTTTTTGAAGCAATGAAGGATGCCGATCTTGTTATCGGAAGCCGCTATAAAACCGGTGTAAATGTTATAAACTGGCCAATGAGCAGATTGCTTTTAAGTTGGTTCGCAAATAAATATACAAGATTTATTACCGGAATTCCCGTAGCTGATGCAACCGGCGGTTTCAAATGTTTCAGAAGAAAAGTTTTAGAATCAATAAATCTGAATAATATTCACTCAAACGGATATTCATTCCAAATTGAAATGAATTATAAAACATGGAAAAACGGATTCAGAGTAAAAGAAATTCCGATAATTTTTGTTGACAGAGTAAAAGGCAAATCCAAAATGTCCAAAAAAATTGTGCGCGAAGCTGTTTTTATGGTTTGGAAATTACGCCTTAGAAGCATTCTCGGAAAATTGTAACTTTTAATAATTCTAAGTTGCACATTGAATAATACAGATCTTTCAATAATAATTGTAAATTATAATGTAAAAGAATTTTTACAAAATCTTTTAGATTCAATTCTTAAAAGTTCTCCGCAAATTACCAAGCAGATTATTGTTGTTGATAATGCTTCCGATGACGGCAGCGTTGAAATGCTGCGTGAAAAATTTCCCGGAATCTGCCTTATTGAAAATAAAAAAAATGTCGGATTCGGCGCTGCGAACAATCAAGCGCTCGAAATTTCAAATGGAAAATTTATTTTGCTTTTGAATCCCGATACAATTGTTCAGGAAGATACTTTTTCAATTCTGATAAATTTCTTTAATTCGCATCCTGAAGCAGGATTGGTCGGTTGTAAAGTTTTAAACCCCGATGGAACTCTTCAGCTTGCTTGCAGAAGGGGATTTCCCGGACCGTGGACATCATTTACAAAAGTTACGGGACTGAGCAAACTTTTCCCGAACAGCAAACTTTTTGCGCGCTACAATTTAACTTACCTTGATGAAAATCAAACTTACGAAGTTGATGCGATCTCAGGCGCATTTATGCTGCTTAAAAGGGAAGTTTATGAAAAGGTCGGCGGATTTGATCCTCAATTTTTTATGTACGGCGAAGATCTCGATCTTTGTTACAGAATTCAGCAAGCCGGATTTAAAGTTTATTACGTTCCAGATACGCAAATAATTCATTACAAAGGCGAAAGTACAAAAAGAAGCAAAATGGATGAAACAAAGGTTTTCTATGATGCTATGCATCTTTTTGTGCGGAAACATTTTTCAACTTCTTTTTTAGTTGAAATAATTTTACAATTCGCAATTGTATTAAGGAAATTTTTAACTTTTTTGAATATTTACAGACTGATAATTTTAGCTGTAATTTTGGATTTTTTATTTTTCGATCTTGCAATCTTCTTAAGCGAAAAAATTTATTTATCCGAGCATTGGCACGGTTATCCTGAAGAAACTTTATTAATTATTTATACAGTTCCGGCAATTCTTCAAATAATAATTTCAGCGTTTTTAAAATCTTATAAAAAAGATTCCATTTCGATTTTGAGAATTTTATACTCAATTTTTATCGGAGTTTTCGTTCTTTCATCGGTAACTTTTTTCTTTAAGCAATATGCATATAGCCGCGCGGTAATTTTAATAACATACTTTTTACTACTGTTTTTATTGCCTTTGTGGCGATTTATTTTAAAAGTATTTTTTAAGATCGGAATTAAAGATGATTTTTACAAATCACGGACTTTGATCGTTGGAAAAAGTGAAGAGGCAGCAGAACTTTCAAAAAGATTAAAAGAAAGTTTTACAAATATTCATAACATTGCCGGATTAATTGGAACTTCAAACAGAGATATTGGAAATAAAATTAATGGTTACGAGATAATCGGAAGTTTGGAAAACATTAAAAAAATAATTCGCGCAAATAATATTGATGAAGTAATTTTTTCATCAAAGGAAATTTCATATACGCAAATATTATCAGTGGTTTCAGAGTGTCAGGATTTGAATGTGGATTTCAAAGTAGCCGGAAGCGAACTCGATTTTCTCGTTGGAAAGACTGCCGTAACAATGCTTGATAACATTCCGCTTTTGGAAGTTTCATATAACATTACTGCAACTGTTCACAAGGTTTCCAAATTTATACTTGATTATTTGATATCTTTGCCTATTTTACTTTTAGTTTATCCTTTTATATATTTTTTCTCTAAACTCTTCGGAAGCAAAAATGAAATTGTAAATTTCATTTTGAAAATTCCTGAAGTGGTTTTTAGAAAGAAAAGTCTGGTTGGACCAAGAACAAAACCGGCAAATCAAAATTTATTTCTCGGGAAACCGGGAATAACGGGATTTTGGTTCACGGAAAATTTAGTTGATGAAAAAGAAGAAAACAAGCTGAATATTTTTTACGCAAAGAATCAAAATGTTTGGCTCGATTTAGAAATTTTAGGAAAATCACTCAGCAAAATGCTGATGGGGTGGAGATAAATGGCAAAAGGATTTTTAGATTTTGAAAAACCGATCTTTGAACTTGAAGCAAAAATAAATGAAATGCGTGAACTTTCAAAGGTTGTTGATATTGATGATGAAATAAAAAAACTTGAGAGAAAGGTACTTAAGTTGAAAGAAAATATTCACGAAGGATTGACACGCTGGCAAAAAGTACAAATTGCACGTCACCCCGAACGCCCTTTTACTCTTGATTATATTTATTTAATGACAAACGATTTTGTGGAACTTCACGGCGATAGATTATGCAATGACGATAAATCAATTGTCGGAGGATTTGCAAAATTGAACGGTCACAAAGTTATGATGATAGGGCATCAAAAAGGACGTGACACAAAATCAAATCTTTACAGAAATTTCGGAATGCCGAATCCCGAAGGTTACAGAAAAGCACTTCGCTTAATGAAACTTGCCGAAAAATTTAATAAGCCTGTAATTACAATGCTTGATACGCCCGGCGCATTTCCCGGACTTGAAGCAGAAGAACGCGGACAAGCAGAAGCCATTGCAAGAAATCTTTTTGAAATGAGCAGACTTCGCGTTCCAATTATTGTTGTTATAATTGGTGAAGGTGCAAGCGGCGGTGCTTTGGGAATTGGAGTAGGCGATAGAATTCTGATGCTTGAAAATTGCTGGTATTCTGTTATTAGTCCGGAATCTTGTTCAAGCATATTATGGAAAAGCTGGGATTATAAAGAGCAAGCCGCCGAAGCATTAAAATTGACTGCACCGGATCTTTTGGAGCAAAAATTAATTGACAGAATAATTCCAGAACCATTAGGCGGCGCGCATACAAATCACAATGAAACAGCATCAAATTTAAAAGCCGCTTTAATTGAAGAATTAGATAACTTATGTAAAATAAAGCCTGATAAACTTTTGCAGCAAAGATTTGACAAGTTTGCGAAAATGGGAGTTTACGAAGAATAATTTTATTACAATCGAAAAAAGTCAATTGTCATTGCGAGCCCGATGGTCGTGGCAATCTTATGTTCTTGTCATTCCGGCTTGTCCGGAATCTTTTTTTATAAAGATTAAAAATTAGGATTTACAATTGTCATTTCAATCCGGCTAAAGCGAAGAGATATCTTTTAATATATTCTCAAAATTTATTAAACCAAAATTTGTTTAATCAAAATTATATGCTTTCAAATAAAACATTACTGCGCGTGCGTTACGCTGATACCGACAAAATGAAATTCGTTTACAACGGAAAATACCTTGAATATTTTGAAGTTGGCAGAGCAGAACTTTTGCGCTCAATAAATTTACCATACAGCAAAATTGAAGAAATGGGATTTCAACTTCCCGTTTTGGAATCTTTCATCAAATATTTAAATCCTGCTTACTATGATGATCTTTTAGAAATTGAAGCAACGTTAAAAGAAATTCCCAGACCAAAAATTCATATTGAATATAAAATACGCCGCAGCGGTTTTGATGAAGTTTTAGTTGAAGGTTATACCGAACATATTTTTATGAAAGAAGATACAAAAAAGGCAATCCGTCCGCCGCAATTTTTTGTCGATGCAATTTTACCGCACTACAAATTGGAGAATGCGAAATGATAAATCAATTTGAGATTGATGAAATAATTCTTCGTGCATTTAAAGAAGATATAAAAGAAGAAGATATTACAACTGTTGCTACCATTGATAAAAATAAAATTGGAGAAGCAATTTTTACAGTGAAAGCAAACGGAATACTTGCGGGACTTGAAATTGTTGAGCGTGTATTTTTTCTTCTTGATCCAAAATTGAATTTTGAATCAAAATTCAAAAATGGCGATAAAGTAAAAGTCGGCGATGATATTGGAATAGTTAAAGGAAACGCCCGATCAATATTAACAGCAGAAAGAACAGCATTGAATTTTTTACAACGAATGAGCGGCATCGCTACTTTCGCAAATCAATTTTCGGAAAAAGTTAAACACACAAAAGCAAAAATAATTGATACACGAAAAACCGTCCCGGGCTTGCGTTTATTGGATAAACTCGCTGTTACTTATGCCGGTTGCGCAAATCACCGCATCGGATTGTTTGATATGTTTCTGATAAAAGATAACCATATCGTTGCTGCCGGTTCAATTACAAAAGCAGTTGAATCATGCAGAAAGTATAATCAACAAAAAAATGAAAATCTCAAAATTGAAGTTGAAGTTACAAATCTGGAACAACTTAAAGAAGCTTTAAATGCAAAAGCCGATATCATAATGCTCGATAATTTCGAAATTGAATTAATGGAAAAAGCCGTTGATATTATTAACGGAAAAGCTATTGTTGAAGCTTCAGGCGGAGTGAATCTTGATACGGTAAAATCAATTGCCGAAACCGGCGTTGATTTAATTTCAGTAGGCGCGTTGACTCATAGCGTAAAAACATTGGATATTTCACTTAATTTTTCTTTTGTAAATTCGTAAGGCAATATTAAAATTTCTATGAAAGAAAAATTAAAAGAGCTTACAAAAGATACTGCTGTTTACGGCATCAGCACAATTTTAAGCAGGTTTTTAACATTCATTTTAGTTCCGTTTTACTCGCAATATTTAATTCCTGCTGAGTATGGAATTGTTTCAACAGTTTATGCTTACATTGCTTTTTTGAATATTCTGTATTTATACGGAATGGATTCTGCATATTTAAAATTCGCTTCGTTAAAAGATGAATTAAATCCTAAGGAAGTTTTTTCAAACGGATTCTTATTCGTGCTTTCTACTTCGATAATTTTGTCTGTCATAATTTTATCTTTCAGAAGTTCAATAAATTACGCAATTGAAATTCCCGAACAATTTTCAATCATAACAATTTACACTACGCTGATATTATTTTTCGATGCGCTTTCTGTAATTCCATTTGCATATTTACGGATTACCCGCAAAGCAAAGAAGTTTGCACTACTGAAAACATTGAACATTGTGCTTACCGTAACTTTAAATATTATTTTAATCGCCGGATATCGAAAGGGAATTGAAGCAATATTTTTCAGTAATCTTGCAGCATCAATTTTTACTATTTTAACTTTATCAAAAGAAGTTTTTCAAAATCTGAATCTTAAATTTGATTCTGAAATTTTAAAGCGAATGTTGAGATTCGGAATTCCGTATTTACCAGCAGGGCTTGCTTCAATGGTAATTCAGGTGATTGATAGACCAATTCTGCAAAAACTTACTAACGAGAGTGTTGTAGGTGTTTATCAAATGAATTACCGTCTCGGGATTTTTATGATGCTTTTCGTTTCGATGTTTCAATACGCATGGCAACCGTTTTTTTTAAGCAATGCAAAAGAAAAAAACGCGAAAGAAATATTCTCAAAAGTTATGACATATTTCATTTTAGCCGGTAGTTTAATTCTTGTTTTGCTCTCCATATTTATTGATGATATTGTAAAAATTGAAATCTTCGGAAGGAATTTCATTAACTCAAATTACTGGGATGGACTTCCTATTGTTCCGGTAGTTTTATTCGGATATTTGTTTAACGGAATTTATGTAAATCTTACTGCCGGAATTTTCATTGAAGAAAAAACTAAATATATTCCATACATAACCGGATTCGGTGCGCTTGCTAATGTTGTTGCAAATTTTATTCTCATTCCTGTTTACGGTATGATGGGCGCGGCTTTTGCAACATTGATAAGCTATTTTGTAATGGCTTTGGGATTGTATTTTGCAGCAAGAAAATTTTATAAAATTGATTACGAATATTATAAGATCACAAAAATATTTATTTCACTAGGTGTAACCGCAATTGTTTTTTACTACTTCTCGCCGATGAGTCTTTTACTTAAAACCGGATTGCTAATTTTCTTTATAGCTTTGCTTATAATTTTCGGAATTATAAATCCAAATGAAATTAAATCACTTAAAAATTTATTCAGAAGAAAAGCAATTACAAAATAAAAATTAAAATTGTCATTGCGAGATGCGAAGCATCGTGGCAATCTAAGAACTTATTCATTATTTTGATTTTAAATTTACTTTTATTCCGGCCTGCCCGGAATCTTTTCTGATATTTTGAAAGGTCACTGTTAATTCTTATTTCCTAAAATACTTTATAGATCTTATAAAAAAATATACTTCAAAAACACTGAAAATCTCCAAATTTCTATCCTTAATTTTAATCAAAATTAATTTTAAATATGCAAGATTGATTTTTCTAAAAGATAAAGTTAAATTCATTTAAGAAAAAACATCTTCTCAAATTCCTCTAACAAAACTCTAAAATATCTTATGAATAAAAATTTAATTTTGAAAATAAAAAGAATAAATTCTGAATTTAATGATATTCCATTGCCAAGTTACGCAACAAAAGGAAGCGCGGGAATGGATATTCGAGCTGCGGTTCAAGATTCAATTACAATTGAAAAGGGTAAATTCGAATTGATCCCTACAAATTTATCTATCGAAATTCCCGAAGGATACGAAATTCAGGTTCGTCCTAGAAGCGGACTTGCAGCAAAAAACGGAATCGGAATTTTAAATTCTCCCGGAACAATTGATTCTGATTATCGCGGCGAAATAAAAATAATTTTGTTCAACTTTGGCAGCGAAGATTTTGTTATTAATAGAGGCGATAGAATCGCACAATTAATTCTTTCAAAAATTTATCAACCTGAATTAATTGAAGATGAAAATCACAGTGAAAGCGAAAGAGGCGCAGGCGGGTTCGGACACACGGGGAAGAATTAATAATTAACTTAACAATTAATAATTGTTGATGAAAATTATTTCTCAGAGATTTTAATTATCTGTTATTTATAAAATTTGTCATTTCGATGCGAAGCGAGAAATCTTAAGATATCTCAGTCGCTACGCTACTTCGATATGACAGAACACTAATTTGTCATTTTAGTTTAATGCAGAATCATTACTCAAAGACTCAGAAGAAAATTTAAAAATAATTACAAGCATTTTGAAAAATTCAAAATCCGAAAAATAAATTATTAATTATTCATTATTAATTAAAAAGATGTTTACACATTTACATAATCATACACATTACAGCTTGCAGGATGGCGCCTGCACTGTTGAAGCGTTAGTTTACGCCGCAAAGAAAAATAATATGCCGGCGGTTGCATTAACAGATCACGGAGTTATGTACGGCATAGCTGAATTTTACCGCAAAGCTAAAAAGGAAGGCATCAAGCCAATAGTGGGGATGGAAGCATACATTGTTGTTGATGGCAGCAGATTTGACCGCGGTAAAGCCAATGAAATTCCCGGAAGAAAAAAATCTAAACACTATAATCATCTTGTGCTTCTTGCAAAAAATAAGACCGGCTACAAAAATTTAATGAAGCTTTCCACATACGGACACACACAAGGATTTTACTACCGCCCGCGCATCGATATGGAATTGCTTGAACAATATAAAGAAGGTTTAATAGCTACAAGTGCCTGCGCAGGCGGAGTTGTTGCAGTTGATCTTATAAATGGAAATTATGAAAAAGCAAAATCCGTTGCAATTAGATTTAAAGAAATGTTCGGCGATGATTTTTACCTTGAAATTCAGGATCATAATATTGAGCGCGAAAGATATGTGCTCGAAGGAATGCCTAAACTTTCAAAAGAATTAGGAATAAAATTAGTCGGCACTAACGATTGCCACTATATAGAAAAAGATCATGCAATCGCACACAATATTTTATTGCTGCTCGGGGATAAAACCGGCACGGCGGATTATCATCAATTACGATATGAAACTGATCAGGTTTATTTTAAATCTGATGAAGAAATGAAAAAACTTTTCCGTAAGTATCCGCAAGCTATTGAAAGCACTTACGAAATAAATGATAAGATCGACCTGAGCATAGATTTTGAAGGGCATCTTCATCCTGATTTTCCAATACCAAAAGAATCAGGCGCAAAAACTTTGGATGAGTATTTTGAAATTATCGCACGTGAAGGACTTCATAAAAGATTTAATAAAATTACAACTGAGATTGATGACCGTTTTAATTACGAATTACAAACCATAAAAGAAATGGGTTACTCGGGTTATTTTCTGATCGTTCAGGATTTTATTAACGCTGCAAAAAATAGAGGAATATTTGTCGGTCCCGGTAGAGGTAGCGCTGCTGGAAGTTTGATCGCTTATACACTTGGAATTACAAATGTCGATCCATTACAATACTCACTTTTGTTTGAAAGATTTTTAAATCCCGCTCGTAAATCAATGCCCGATATTGACGTTGATTTTGCTGATGACAAACGCGGTGAAGTTATTGATTATGTTCGCGAAAAATATGGCGAAGCTTCCGTAAGTCAGATTGTAACCTTTAACAGACTTTCATCAAAGGCAGTAATAAAAGATGTTGCACGTGTGTTAAGAATTCCACTGGCAACTGTTAATAGTATCAACAAATTTATCCCAAGTAAGTTCGGAAAAGTTTATACAATTGATCAGGCATTAAAAGAAGTACCCGAGTTAAAATGGGTGAACGAATCAAAAGATCCTCAAATTCAAGAATTAATTAAATACGCCAAAATTCTTGAAGGGATGAATCGTAATGCATCTAAACACGCTGCGGGCGTTGTTATTACTCCGGGTGAAGTTAGCGATCATGTTCCTTTATCATCTCCTAATGGCTCAAATGAAATTGTTACTCAATTCAATATGAAGGAGTTGGATTCTGCAGGTCTGTTGAAAATGGATTTTCTAGGTTTACGAACATTAACAATTTTGAAAGATACAATCGATCTCATCAAAAAGAATCACGGCGTTGAAATTGAACTCGATGATATTCCCGTTGATGATGAAAAAACTTATCAGTTATATTCAAAAGGACAAACAACAGCGGTATTTCAGTTTGAATCCGGACCAATGCGTGAGTATTTGCGTAAGTTAAAGCCGACCTGTATTCAAGATCTTTCAGCGATGAATGCTTTGTACCGTCCTGGACCTATGGATTTTATTGATGATTTTATTAAACGGAAACACGGCGAAGCAAAAGTTGAATATCTTCATCCTGTACTTGAAGAAATATTAAAAGAAACTTATGGAATTATTGTTTATCAGGAACAAGTAATTCAGATAGCAAATAAAGTTGCGGGAATGAGTCTTGCCGATGCTGATATTCTACGCAGAGCTATGGGTAAAAAAGATCTTCAGGCAATGAAAGAACAAAAAACAATTTTCGTTGAAGGTGCTGTTAAAAACGGTATCTCACAAAAAATTGCTTCTGAAATTTTTGATGCCATAGATAAATTTGCGAATTACGGATTTAATAAAAGTCATGCTGTTGCCTACAGTATTGTCGCTTATCAAACTGCATATTTAAAAGCGCATTACACTGCGGAATTTCTTGCGGCAAATTTAACTAACGAACTAAACGACATTTCCAAAATTACAACTCTGCTTGAAGATTGCAGAAAATTAAAGATCGAAGTTTTATGTCCTGATGTTAATCATCCTTCAGTTTATTTTGATGTTACAAACGGAAAAGTTGTTTTCGGAATGAGCGCCATTAAAAATGTTGGAGTAAATGCGGTTGAAGCCATCAAAACAGCAAAAGAAAATTTAGGCAGAAATTTTGCAAGCATTTATGATTTTTGTGCAAATGTTGATACACGGATTGTAAATAAAAGAACGATAGAAGGATTGATTTTAGCAGGCGCATTCGATAAAATGCCCGGCACAAGAGCACAAAAATTTTTCGCTGTTGAAGAAGCACTTAATTTCGGAAGCAAAGTTCAAAATTCAACTTTGGCAATGGAAAATAGTCTATTTGGTGAAATTGCAGAAGAAGTAAAAATTGAAGAACCGGTTTTACCGGAAGTTCAGCCTTGGTCTTCACAAGAGGAACTTGCAAAAGAAAGGGAAGTACTGGGGTTTTATTTAACAGATCATCCGCTGCGTAAATATGAAATTGAATACAGATCATTTGCCACTGTGGAATTAGGTGAAACCGAAACTATGGAAGATGTTGATATGGTAAGGGCTTGCGGAGTTATTACCGATCTTAAAACTAAAATGGATAAGAGCGGAAAGAATATGGCATTCTTTACACTTGATGATTTCTCCGGCTCCTGCGAGTGCTTAATGTTTAGCAAAATTTACGAAAAAGTAGGCCAGTATATAAAACAGGAAGCTCCAATATTTGCAATTGGAAAACCTGAAAGCAGCGGTGATTCTATTAAATTACAAATTGAAAATGTCATTCCTTTAAGTGAAGCAAAAAATCAATTAACAAAAAGTATCCGCATAAAACTTGATTATAATAATCATGATGAAAATACAATTGTAAAACTTGAACAGATATTTAAAAAGTACAGCGGAAATATTCCCGTTGTTTTACAAATTCAAAATGGATCAACCAGACCCAGATTGTTTTACGTGCAAAAATACCGCATTAATATTTCATCGGAAATTGTTAAGGAACTAATTGATTTACTGGATGAGGATTCACTTCTTTATTGCACTTGAAATATTGAATTATACTTGTTTATTATTCAATAAAGTGTATTTTATTTATTTAATAAAATTGAATAACTTAAATTTATTTTGTATTATGATTTTTTAATTTCAAATAAATTTGATTGCTAAAATTTTGACAGGAAAAAAAACAAAATGAAAAGTTGGGCTTTAATACTTGGTGCCTCAAGTGGATTTGGCGGTGCTTCCGCAATTGAACTCGCAAAAAACGGATATAATATTTTCGGTGTTCATCTTGATAGACAGGCAACTATGCCGAACGTTGATGAAATAAAAAAACAAATTGAAGCTGCCGGCAGCAAAGCAGTTTTCTTTAATCTTAATGCTGCAGATCAGAATAAAAGAAATGAAACCCTTGATGAAATGAAAAATATTTTAGCTGAAGATAATTCAAAAGTAAAAGTGTTGATTCATTCACTAGCTTTTGGAGCATTAAAACCTTTCTTTGCTAAAACTGAAAAAGATGCTTTAAGCCAATCACAACTTGAAATGACTCTTGATGTTATGGCAAATGCACTTGTTTATTGGACCCAAGGATTATTATTCAGAGAATTACTCTCAGAAGGCGGCAGAATATTTGCTTTAACCAGCGCCGGCTCTCAAACAGTAATTCCTGCTTACGGTGCAGTTTCTGCAGCTAAAGCGGCTATTGAATCTTACATCAGACAAATTGCGGTTGAACTTGGATTTATGGGCGTTACCGCAAATTCAATTATGGCAGGAGTTACTGATACTCCCGCTTTAAGAAAAATTCCGGGTAACGATAAAATGATTGATGCAGCTTTAACAAAAAATCCTGCCGGAAAATTAACTACTCCTGAAGATGTTGCAAAAGCTATCGTTCTTTTATCAAATGAAAATTCTTATTTTATCTCCGGTAATGTTATAAATGTTGATGGCGGAGAATATGTTGTTAATTATGTGGGCGATAAAATTTGTAAAGGATTTTAGTATTTTCTTTGCTTCCGGAATTACCGGTTTAAAAACAGTGTAAAATAATTTAAACTGCAAACTTAAAATATTTTTTGTATTTAAATTAATAGAAATTCTTTTTGAGGTCAGTTAACATATAAACCGGAATTTTTAAAGATAATTTTAACGGGTTACCGTAAAATTTAAATTTAAACGGGCATATTGATTTTATTGATTAGGTTTAACATTATTCAATATTACCATATTATAACAGAAATAATAAAATTTAATTTGATCAAGTTAAAAAAAATACTTGAACTAATGGATTTTCTTCGTTATAATATGGGGACATAAAAATCACTTTTTCAACTTTAATAATTTAATTCTCTAATTTAAGAAGTTGAAAAACTTTCCCGGTTCTATAATGAAGGAGTTTTTATGAAGCCTTTTGAGTTCACTGATTCTAATTTCGATAACGAAGCTTTACAATCAAACCTGCCTGTAATTGTTGATTTTTGGGCTGCTTGGTGCGGGCCTTGCCGTATGATTGCACCCATTATTGAAGAACTTGCAAACGAATATGAAGGAAAAATAAAAGTAGGAAAACTTGATGTTGATGATAATGCTCAAGTAGCAGCAAAATACGGTGTTAGAAGCATTCCTACGGTTTTATTTATAAAGAACGGTCAAGTTGTTGATCAAATAATTGGTGCTGTTCCCAAATCCCAGTTTATTCAGAAAATTCAATCGTTCTCATAAATATTATTTGATGAAACTTGACAAAGTACACTTATAATATTACATTAATTCATCATTCACTTCTCACAATGAAAGGAGTCATATTATGACAAAACGCCTTCTACTATTAGCCGCTTTTCTTGTTGGGACTATGGGCTTAACTAATGCGCAAGCATTAAAAGTTCAAAAGGCTCAAAAAGCTAATGAGGCACAAATCGAACAAGCCGGTGCTGAATCAACATCACCAAATACCGTAAAAAAAGTTGCGGTTGGCGAACAATTACTTTTAACTGATTATGATTATGCCGGTAACAATACCATACCTCAAATGATTGATTTGTATGAAGGTCTTGTTTTCGGTACAGCTATGTTTAGATCTTCTACTGTTACTGCCAGAGAAGTTCACTTCTTTGTTGGTAGCAAAGCAGAAGGTTTTGCAGTTTCTAAATTACATTCAACCGGATCACACGGTTGGGGAACAGTTCAAGTAGCTAAAGAAGGTCCATTGGCAGGTCAAGGTTTGATCATGACCCATTCCGGTGGTAATTCTTGGTTATTTAATGTTTCTATGGAAGATTTTTCAGTTACAGAAAGAAGCGCTCATGTTATTGCAGGTAACTTCCCAGGATTCGCTTATCTTCCTGATGGAACAGTTTTTGTAACTAATGCTAATGGTGTTCTTTACAAATCTACTGACGATTTCGCTACTGCACCTACACAAGTTGGTGTTTTAGATCCTGAAAGAGCTACTGCTTGGCCGAGTGAATATTATGTAAAAACTTCTCCAAATGGACAATATTTAATGCATTTTGGTGCTTGGACAGTTAAAGGTAACGGTCCATTTGAAGGTTTTGTACAAGATTCAGCAGATTTCGTTGGTATTAATTATTCAAATGATCAAGGTGCAACTTGGGAATTTGAAGAAATTGCTTATGACGGTATTACAGAAGTTGCAAACCGTCCTGGTTATACTCTAATTATTGAAAACTTCGGTCAAGTTAATGGAGTTGTTGATAATAATGGTGTAAGACATATTGCAGCGAATGGTTATTCTTACTACGTAAATGGAGAAGATACCACTTTCGCTTTCCCTGCAGTTTATTGGAACAGCAGAGACAGACAATGGTTAGCAATTTCAGATCAAAATGTTGAAACAACATTATACGCTGATGATAGTTATGCTCGTCCTGGTAACGGTTTCGGTAGTGCTTATCCTGTTCCGGCTGTTTCTCCTGATGGAAATAAAGTTGTTATTGCTTGGCAAGGTCCTGAATATGCAGCAACTCCTGGCGGAACTCCAAATATCTATAATGGTACAGTAGCTATTCATTATACTGATTTATATTATGTAACTTCAGGTGATGGTGGAAAATCATTCTCAGCTCCTGAAATCTTAGTTGGTGAACAAAATACTCAAGAATCATATCCATATATCGTTATGTCTGAAGGTGAAGGAACTACTAATACCTTGCATTTCGTATACATGGTTGATGCTATTCCTGGAACCAGCTTATTTGCAGATAACAATGAAGCTTCTGATGAATCAGCTTGGTATTATGATGAAATGGAAGTTGACATCGTAGTTGGTGTTGAAGATGAAGCTACTGTAGTAAATTCTTTTGAACTTGAACAAAACTATCCTAATCCTTTTAACCCATCTACAACTATTAAATATAACTTGCCTGAAGCAGGTATGGTTACTTTGAAAGTTTATGATGTTTTAGGTAAAGAAGTTGCTACTATAGTAAATCAAGTTCAAAATCAAGGTTCACATGAAGTTTCTTTCAACGCTTCAAATCTTGCTTCTGGATTATATATCTATAAGATTAGCGCTGGAAACTTTGTTAGCAGCAAAAAAATGATGTTAATGAAGTAATTTCCTTGGTTCTTGGTTAATTCAAACTTATAGAATTCCCGTGAAATACCGGGAATTCTATATGTTATTTTATAACAGTCTGCAAACCGCAATGATTTTAAATACTTTGTAGGTGGTAAAATGAAAAAAAATCGTATATTAGGATTCCTTTGTGCAATTCTAATTTTATTAGGCACAAATTTATCTGCCCAAACCGGGGTTGGTAAATTAGCCGGAAAAATTATTGATTCAGAAACAAAAGAGCCATTAATTGGTGCAAACGTTATTATTATGAACACCGATCTTGGTGCTGCTTCCGACATTAATGGTGACTATTACATTTTGAACATAACTCCCGGTACTTATGATGTAAAAGCGAGTTATGTAGGGTACGGATCTAAAACACTAAAAGAAATTAGAGTTGTAGCCGGTATTACCCGTGAATTGAATATTGAACTTACAAGCGGTATAGCATTAGATGAAATTGTTATTACCGATAAAAAAATGTTCGAAGAAAAAGCAACAAATACTGTAAAAGTAGTTGATGCTGAAGAAATAAATAAACTCCCGGTAAGAGGTGTTTCCAACATTGCTTCACTTCAATCAGGCGTTGTTATGGCTGAAGGTAGTGGTGGTGCTGATGGAAATGCAACACTTAACGTTAGAGGTGGACGCGGAAACGAAGTTTTATATATTATAGATGGTATTCCTCAAAATAATATATTATCAGGCACTAATGCTGCTCAAGTAAGTAATTATGCTATTGAGCAGATGTCATTCCAGGTTGGTGGTTATGAAGCTAAATACGGACAAGCACAATCCGGTATTATTAACGTTACCACAAAATCAGGCTCGCCTAATTACTCAGTTTTTGCTGATGTAGTCAGTTCATCTTTTACTGATGATTACGGATATAATATCTACTCAGCAACTTTTGGTGGTCCTTTTATCCCCGGAAATGCTAAGCATACATTATTCGTTTCAGGGGAACGCGGATGGTATCAAGATGCTGATCCTTCAGCAATTGATATAAAATTCCCATCTATTGGTAAAGAATATACAGCAAAACCTAATAATAGTGCAGGTACCTGGAGATTTTCAGGAAAAACTTACCATAGTTTTGGTAGTTTAACTGCAAGATTTGGCGCTAACATTAATACCCGTAATGGCAGACAGTATATTCATTCTTATGCAAAAAATAATTCTGAATTCTTCCCTGAATTTGATCAAAATAATTACTCATTCAGTGGAAAAATTTCTCATACATTAAGTAACAGCACTTTCTATAATATTACAGCTGGTTTCAGATCTTATTATTTTGAGCAATATGATCCTCATTTTAAAGATGATCTATTCGCTTATGGTGATAGTTCAAGATTGGCTGCTCTAGGTGCTACAATTTCCAGAGATGGACAAAGAGTATTATATGATGAAAACGATATCTTTTGGAATTTTGGTAGAGTTAACAATCTTTACTCAAAAAACCAAAATGATGCTATGACTCTTGATTTAGACCTTACGTCTCAATTTAATAATCACTTGTTAGAAATCGGATTTGGTGGTAGCTATAATATCGTTAGATTTTATTCAATTGGTCCGGTTGGTTTAATGACTCCTGCAGTTCAGGCATTGCCAACAGAAGAAGAAAAATTTGTAAATCTTCAACCATCAGTTTTCGGATATGACGTAACCGGCCGTACCAAAACCGGTATAAATGATGCAAATAAAGATTTTAGACCTAAAACTCCGTTATTTGCTTACGGCTATATTCAGGACAGATTTGAGTTAGAAGATCTAGTTTTGAATTTAGGTTTGAGAGTTGATTATTTTGATACCCGTACTGATATTTTAGCTAACCCTGCATTACCTTATGCCGGTGGAAGCGATCCTCAGAATTTTGATCCGGGTGATTTCAAACAAAAAGAATCAGAACTTGAATTTTCACCACGTATTGGTTTAGGTTTCCCTGTTACCGATAACACAGTATTCCATGCTCAATACGGAAGATTTGTACAGCAACCTGCTTTAAATGACCTTTATTCAGGTATTTATGATTACATTGTTTTCAAAACTATGTCTCCACAATATGTTATTGATGGAAGAATCAAAAGTGAAGAAACAATTCAATATGAAATCGGTTTAAGACAATCTTTCGGAAATTCTGCAGCATTAAATATTACTGCTTTCTATAAAAACATTAAGGGATTAGTTAATCGTACAAATAACTATTTCCAAAGAACCCCCGGTGGAGAATCTATACAATATATAGCTCCTAATAATTCAGATTTTGGTACAACAAAAGGTGTTGCCCTATCATTAGA
>CBDUBH010000001.1:0-132508 GCA_965365345.1 uncultured Melioribacteraceae bacterium | reverse complement strand
TTTGTCTTTTCTTATATGTTGTCGACTGTTTTCTTTTAATAGCAACTTGGGTTAATTATTAAGAGGATAATAAAACCAATAAAAACATAATCTAAATTCATATAAAAAATTTAAGTTTCTTTTTTGATATGAGTATAATATTTATCTCTTAGTAATAAAACATTGGAATTAAATTTAGTTAGATCAATATTTTTCAAAGCCCAGTCGAGTTTTTCTGTTATGTTATAACGATTGGGTTGTTTTAAGTTAAATACAATTATGCCGAAATGATTTTTATAAAGATGTGGAATAGTGTGAAAGAAATCTCTGTCAGTTGTAAGAAATATTGCTTCGTTTTCCTGTGCTAAATTAAATATATCTTTATCGGATAAACCTTCCCTTTCGGTTCCTCTGATATCAATAATTTCGTGACCTTCTTTTATAAGAAAAGTTGCAACATTTTTAGGTATATTTTCATCAAGAAAAAATCTCATGAAGCGAGTTTATCGTAAGGTAAACTTTCGTAATTCGAAATTTCACTTCCAAATTCAAGTGCAGCCCGTATATCATCTTTTGTAATGTTCGGATAATCTTCAAGGATCTGTTCTATAGATTGTCCCGCAGCCAGTGAACTCAAAATATTGCTTACCATAACTCGCGTGCCTTTAATAACCGGTTTACCATGACAAATATTTGGATTTATTTCAATTCGTTCTTTCATTTTGTGCTTCCTTCGTTGGCAATGGTAATATAAAAATCGAAAAATAAACAAGCAATATCTTTTAAATATTGGTGATTTTAAAAACAATTTATGCAAAAAAATTTCCTGACTGATTTAAGTAAGGAAAATTTTCACTTATGCTAATTCCATTCCGCTTTTTAATCTTTCTGTTCTATCGGCAAATTTTAATTGTTCAATTAATTCATCAATATCGCCTTCAATTACATCGGAAAGATTATATAAAGTCAATCCGATTCTGTGATCTGTAATTCTATTTTGAGGATAATTATACGTGCGGATCTTATCGCTTCTATCACCGCTGCGAACAACTGATTTTCTTTGCGCGGCAATTTCATCGCTCTGCTCTTTTTGTTTTAGATCGTATAAACGGGCGCGCAAAACTTTCATCGCTTTAAGTTTATTTTTTAACTGTGATCTTTCATCCTGACATTGCACAACCATTCCGGTTGGAATGTGAGTTATTCTGATCGCGGTTTCAACTTTGTTTACATTCTGTCCGCCTGCGCCGCCGCTTCGGTAAACATCTATTCTCAGATCATTCGGATCAATATCAATTTGAACATCTTCAACTTCGGGCATAACAACCACCGATGCAGCCGATGTGTGAACTCTTCCGTTTGCCTCTGTTGCCGGAACTCTTTGAACTCTGTGAACCCCGTTTTCAAATTTCATATCGGCGTAAACATTTTCGCCAACCAAAGAAAAAACCACTTCTTTAATTCCGCCCACTCCCGATTCACTTACATCAATAATTTCTTTTTTCCAGCCGCGCTTTTCGGCGTAACGCGAGTACATTCTGTAAAGATCAAAAGCGAAAAGTCCGGCTTCATCGCCGCCTGTTCCCGCGCGGATTTCAACAATAACATCTTTGCTGTCGTTCGGATCTTTCGGAATAAGAAGAATTTTAATTTCCTCTTCCAATTTTTCTTTTTGTTCTTTCAGATCTTCCAATTCCGCTTCGGCAAGTTCGGCAAGTTCTTTATCATCGCCTTTATTTATTATCTCTTCGTTGCCTTCAATATTATTCATCACGGCTTCGTATTTATCGTAAGCTTCAACAAGTTCGAGCAGATCGCTTCTTTCTTTGCTTAAACTTACAAGCTTTTCCTGATTTTTCATTAGCTCGGGATCAGAAAGCTGCTCAGTTATTTTTTCAAATTTGGCTTTAACGCCTCTTAATTTATCCAACAATTCCATTAAAATTTCCGTTTTATTTTAGCAAATAAATATAGCAAAGAATGATATCTTTTTCTAAACAAAAACAATTCACCTAACTTTGAAGTTCTCTTAATTTCTGCAAATACAATTTTTGAATTTTGATTGACGGAAATTCATCTTCACCTTTAAAATCAATTTTGATATTCATTTTTTCGAAAAGTTCATTTAAGGCAATAAACATGGGCTTCTGCGTAAATTTTGTATCACGCAAATAATGAATTAATTTTAAAGTTTTAAATCCATCAAACCAAATTTGCTTTTGTTTATTAATTTGAATTTCATTTTTTGAATTACTTAAAATCTGATTCCAGTTTTTTTCAAATTCATTTTGATTTAAGAAATTATAAAGTTCATTATGAATTGATTTTGCCGAGTTTAAATAAAATTCAGCGATTTCAATTTTATTTTTTAAAAAGATTTCATTCCAATTTTTTAATATCTCGAATGATTCCGGATCGTACAAAACATTTTCATTTTGAATTTTTGAAAGATAGCGGTTCACTCTTTGTCCCGTTCCAAAAGGCACCCGCCAGCTTCCGCGTGATGAAGGAAAAACCGTTACGGAATTTATATTTTCTACTTTTACAACTTTAGCAAGTTTTTCCAAAAAGTAAAAATCTTCTGCGGCTTTTTTCTTATTCATTCCGCCGATCTTCACATAACTTTCAACATCGCAAGCCATTGATGAACCGACTGTATGAAAAGCATACGGCGAATTTGCGAAGTTCAATCCCAAAACATAATAGCGCAGAAAATTTTCATAATTGAGAATTGCAAATTGATTTTCTAATTCGCCTTCAATTTTATGCTCAAAATTAATTGATGCTGCGGAAATTTTTCTTTTATTGAATTGATCATAAATTTCATCAATATAATTTTTTGAAATTGTGCAATCGGCATCCAAGCAGAGCAAAATATTTTTCTGATTTGAATCATAATTGAAAATTGAAAGTGCGAGATCCATCCCTATTTTACGGGCCAATCCTACGCCGCCATCTTTTTCAGGCAATTCATTTCCTTGTGAAGAAGCATCAATAAATCCTAAATTAATTTTTTGCTCAATAATTCTTTTTTGAATTTCATCTTGCGGATTTTTATCTATAATATTTTCAAAATATGTAATTGTGTTTTTATTGTTTTCCTTAATTTCATCAGATGATTTTTGAATGTTATTTATTACAAAAATTATCGCAGTATTATTTATGAATTTTGATTCATTATTCAGTATTGAATTTAAAAGAATCTTTATATTATCAAATTCAGCAATTGCCGGAATTACAACTGCCAAATTAATTTTATGATCAAAATTATTTATCAAATTCCAATTTTGTAAACCATATTTTTGTAAATATTTTTGTATGTATAAAGGGAGTTCTAATTTTTTGTTCATTTTACTTTAAATATTAAAACAATTATAAATCATATAATAATTTTTCATCCCATTGGAACGTAGCAATCTTTGAATTTAAAAACAGAGATTCCTTCTCCACCTCAGGCGGATCGGATTGACTTTCAAATATCATCAGCATCTCACGCCTGTTTTTTTAAGTGAGAATTTTAATTGCAAATTTTTTCGCTTCGCATCGAAATGACCGGCTCTAATTTGTCATTGCTAGGGAATTTATGACCGAAGCAATCTCACAGAATGCCGTCTGATCCTCGATCCCGATTAAATCGGGAAGAATGACGGCAATTTTTCCAATCTTCTCTTTTATGATGAATGTTAATTTCTGATCTTATTTTTTTTATTTAAATATTTCCTTTTGCATCTTAGCGAATTTGCGGTAAATTTTTCAAAATTATTTGCCGTGCTTTTTCATAATCACCGCTTTCAATCCAATAAATTTTTACGCCGTTTTTTTCCATTCTTCTGAACCAAGTCATTTGTCTTTTTGCAAAATCATGAATTGCGCTGTTCAATTTTTGATACATATCATTTTTATTCAATTCGCCTTTTAAATACAATCCGACAAATTTATATTCCAATCCGAAATAATTCAGTTTTTCAAAAGTTACTCCGTTTTGTAAAAGCTGCTCAACTTCTTCGATCATTCCTTCGCTTAATCTTTGCTTTAATCTTTTCGTAATTCTTTCTTTTATAATTTTTCTTTCTGCTGAAATTCCGATATTTAAAGAATTAATTTCTTTCTGCGGAATTTTATTTTCTGCTTCCGCAATTAAAATCGCTTTAATCAATCTGTAGCGATCAATAAAATCAGTAGTATTATGCTGTCCGGGTTTTAATTGAATTAATTTTTCTTTTAAAATCTCTGTATCAATTTTTTCTAATTCTTTAAATTTTTCTTCATCAAATTCAGCTTGCTTCAAATCGTATTTTCTTAAAATTGAATCGAGATAAAGTCCGGTTCCGCCAACCAAAAAAGGAAATTTATTTTTTGAATTTATTTCATCAAAAGCTTTATTGAAAAGTTTCACAAATTCGAAAAGATTAAATTCATCTTTCGGATCTAAAACATCAATTAAATGATACGGAATTTTTGTCCCGTTTAATTCATAATCTTTAAGATCTTTTCCGGTTCCAAGATCCATTCCTTTGTAAACTTGTCTGGAATCTGCCGAAATTATTTCACCGTTAAATTCGTGAGCAAGTTTTGCCGCGAGCGAGGTTTTTCCCGTTGCGGTCGGACCCAAAATTGTGATAAGATTATAATTCATAAATTCAAAAAATATTCAAAAGTGATTTTTGTAAATTCAAATTTATGAAATTAATTGCGAAAAGATTTAAAATAAAAAAGCCGCATTTTAGCGGCTTTAATTTTGTTAAAACATTTCTGCCTTAACTTTCCCCTTTAGGTGTTCCCCTCTTAATTTTAATTGCA
Source organism: uncultured Melioribacteraceae bacterium (assembly GCA_965365345.1). Lineage (GTDB taxonomy): Bacteria > Bacteroidota > Ignavibacteria > Ignavibacteriales > SURF-24 > CBDUBH01. Next base: position 127,729 of record CBDUBH010000001.1, on the reverse strand, counting down.
ATCTAATTTTACAAGCTCTTTGTTTTTTGCGGTGTATTTATTTTTTCTTTCAGAAATTTTTTCCAGATCAAAAGCAGAATCCGAATAATAATTTCCGTAAAATTCTTTTACTTTTTCATCAATTATCCAATTTCTGTTTTCAGAGTAAATTTTAACATTATAGATTATTGATCGTAAAAATTCATCTTTTGAATTCATATTTCCGGATTTATTTACTTCAGAGTTTATTTCGTCAAATGTTCCGCCGATATAAGAATAAATTACATTGAACTCAGTTGAATCAATTTCATTTTTATTGCTTGCGTAAATTTTATCGTTGATGTTAAATAGTTTACCCGAAATTTGAATTATTTCTCCTGATTGAAATTTTGCTTCTTCAAAAATTTCCGAGATTCCGTCATTTTCCAGATCGAAAATTTTATAATTTACATTTTGAAGTTCTTTTTCCGTTGCCCAAAGATTTTTTACAATTTGCCAATTTTTACCGTTAAAATTCAAAAGCCAAAGCTGCGTTATTGTTTTTCCGTTTTCATTTTTACTTTTTGCAAGTGCGATGCATTCGGTTTTTTCTTTTGCGGTAAAACTGCCGGTTTCAATAAATTCAAATGAAAGATTCTTCGTATCAAAATCTATTTTTTTATTTCGATCTTCATTAAGCGAAATTTTGGATTTAACAAGATAATCCGAAATTGCATTTCTGATTTCATCTGCCGGAATTTTTTGCGCGTAAATTACGACTGAAAAACAAATTATAATTATTATTGAAAATACTTGTTTCATCCGGCTAAAGTTTAACTTTGAAAATCATTTTAATTTCAGCCGGTCTCCATTCTCCCCGAATGAAAAGACCGGCTTTTCCCCGTGGTTCTCTTCCCCAAAAGATTAATATTTATTTACTGCTTTAAGCGAAATTATTTCAGATATTTCCGAAAATCTTTCCGAAAGTTTAAAAAACTTTTCGCGCTGAAATCTGTTCCATTCTTCATCTTTAATTTTTTGCGCGGCTTTTATAAGTTTCAAATTTTCTTTGTTTATTTCGATCATTTCTTCTGATGTGCAGATTTTTTTCTCGGAAATTTTTTCCCATTTTTCAATCGCATTTTCATAACGGCTTAAAAGATTTTCAACTTTTGAACCGCATCCGGAAAAATTTAACATTACCAGAAAAGTTAAAGTTGAAATTAATTTTGAACTTGAAATCACTTAAATTTCCCCGTAAAAAAAAATTACAAGAGAAATTTAATCGGGCAAGGTTAATTGACGGGTTATTTTTGGGTTATTTAAAGGGTTTTTTTGAAAATATTTGAAAATTAATTCACTTTTTTCAAATATTTTTTTCATTTAATAGTTCTTGAAAAGAAGATTTATAATCCGATTCAAAAATTTTGCGGTAATTTAAAACGAAATTTTCGTAAGCAAGTTTTGCTTCGCCGTTTCTTCCCAAATTTGTTAAAGCATTAATTTTAAGTTTGATCGCTTTTTCATTAACGGAATCCCAAATCAAAATCGCATCGGAAAGTTTAAGTAAAAGTTCGTCATCATTTTTTACTTTTTCATTTTCGCTAATTGAAAGTGAAATTTCGATAACTTCGGAAATTATATCGGATTTTATCGAATCAAGCCATTCATAATCAATATCATTTAAAAATCTTCCTTTTGAGATCAAATTTATAAAGCGGTTCAGCTCGGCTTTGGTAAAATCATTTTTCAATCGTGATTTTAAGTCATGATATTTTTTTACATCAAGCGAAAGTTTTTCCGAAATTTCCATTACCCATTTATTATTTTGATGAAGAATTTCAATTCCATCAATTTCGCTTAAAATGTTTCGCAATCTCGAAATGCTTGCATTGCGATTATTTTTTGCTTGAGTATTATCGGCTTCGGGCCATAAAATTGAAGTAAGTTTTTCGCTCGTAATTCCTTTATTGGCTTTTGAATTTACCAGAATAAGCAAAAACAATTGTCGCAATTTCGGTTTGAATTGATCCGAAATTTCATTACCGTTTTTATCAATCACTTCAAAATTTCCGAAAAGGCAAATTGAGTTTTTTACTTCGGAATCTAGCGGAATTTCATTTTCTGCAAATATTTTTTCTTCCGTAATATTTTCCGGAATTTCAAAATTTTGCGAAATTTCTTTTTTGTTATTTTTCTTTTTGCGGATGTAAATCACAAACGGAACAGCAAAAACAAGCGCAGCAAAACCGGAAATCATGTAAATATAATATTCTTCAAGAGCGTTTTTTGCCGGAGTTAATTCGTTGATTTCATTTTGCGTTAACGGCGGAAAAAGCATTGAGTAAAGAGTAATTTTTCTACCACTTTTTTCAAATTTATTTGTCGCTAAGATTATTTCATTTGTTTCTTTTGAATAAAAAAGATCAAAAGGATCTTCCAGATTATTTTCGTTTTTATATTTATTGAGTAAATTTATTTTTGCTTCGGTTTTGTTTATTCCGTAAAGATAAATTGTATCATACATGTATCTGTCTTTTTGCCCAACAATCGGAGTTAATTTTTTACCGATAACATAAAACATATCTTTATTTTTATCATAGATCATACGTTCAGAATAATCATAAGTATCACTTTTATCTTCAATTGCCCAAAACTTTTTATAGGAATAATTTTTCAGATCAAGTTCGTAAAAATCATTTAATTGCTTAAATCCTATTTCCTGTTTGCCACTTTCATTTCCGAATCCGTTAAAAATATAAATTTTATTTTTTGAAGTATCATTTCCAATTACAACATCAAGATATCGCGGAGAAATTGAATCTCCCAAAGTTTCAATTATTTCCCAATTTTTTGTTGTGAAATTATATTTTTGAAGATGATTTTTACAAGTGTACCAGCCATAGCCGCCAAAAATTAAAAGATCACCGGTTAACGGATTTATAAAATTTGAATGTCCGTAATATCTTCCTAAATTATCAGCGGTGGTATCAATTTTACTCCAGGATTTAATATCAAAATTAAAAACTGAAACTTCTCCTTTGCCGGAGTAAAAGTGATAAAGTTGATCTTTAACCGGATTGTAAACTAAATAATTTCTTTGCGGAATATTTACTTCAAATGAATATTTTTTTACGGAATTTGTTAAAAGATCAAATTCGGTTATTGAATTTTTACTATTTGTATAAAATTTATTTTCATTTTTATTGAAAGTAATTCTCGGCTCGGATTCAAATTCAAGTTCTACAATTTTTTCCCACTTTGCATGCTTTTGCAAAAGCCATTCACCGTTTTTAATTTTTGCATCAGAATTTCCGGAATGATCTTTTGCAACTTCACCGTTGAATTCATTAAATTTCCAAAAATGAATTATTTTGTTTTCATCATTTTTGATTTTCATATTTTTAAGCGCTATTCTCGGACATTCAAAAGCAAAATCGTACAATCCTGCAAAAAAATGTAAATTTAATTTATCATTTAAATTGAATTTAGTTTTTGAATAAAACTTGCCGTTAAGTTCACCTGAAATTTCATCTTTAAGGAGATCAAATTTTAGAGAAATATTAAACCAATTGTTACGGTAAATTTTTGATTTTTCTATTGAAATTATTAAACCGGTAGGAATTTTATTAATAATTAGTTGAATAAATAAAGTGTCGTTATTTTTGTAATAAACATTCATCAGATCAAAATTAAGCAAGCCGTTTTTATCTTTCCCTTGAAGAATTGGCCCGAATTGATTCATATCCCAAAAAGCGAGATCGAAATTAATTTCAAATTTATTTTGAAGTTTTATTGGTGAGTTTGGCGTAAATTGAACGGAAGTTTTTTTGTTATAAGGCAGTTTGTAATTTCCGGATAATAGTAATCCGCCCTCAAAATTATTTTGAGCAAAATTTTGGCAAGGAATTAAAAAAATCCCCAATAAAAAAATATGAAATATTAATTTTGGCAAAATAATTTACCGGCTTTTTTGATTTTAATTCAACCCGGAAAACACCGCTTTTAAAATTTAAAATAATAAAATAAAAAGAAAATTTTTTTAATCCTAATTGAAATTTGGCGGAGATTTTGCTGAGTAATTTGGTGTGAAGAATTTAATTTTTAATATCTGGTTTTTGAACCTCACCCTATCCCTCTCCTGCCTCAGGAGAGGGAATAAGATTTCTCATCCCGATTTAATCGGGATTCGAAATGATTAATTATTCTGAATGCTGTCTTATTCCGGACTTGCCGGAATGACAGCAATTTTTTAATTCTCAAATCTTTATATCTTTGAATCTTTGAATTTTTTAATCCTACATTCTTTTACAGATTTTCTTTAGGAAGAATTATTACAAATTCGCTTCCTTTTTCAAGTTCGCTTTTTACTTCAATTTTTCCGCCGTGATCTTCAATTATTTTTTTCGAAATTGAAAGTCCCAATCCGGCATTTTCTTTTTTATTTATTGAAACGAACGGCTCAAAAATTTTGTCTTTAAGATTTCCGGCAATTCCTATTCCTTCATCTTTTACCGAAATTTTTACCACATCATTTAAATTTGTTTCAGTTGAAACTAAAATTTTTCCGCCTTCGGGCATTGCTTCGCACGCATTTCTTATTATGCTTAAAAAACTTTGATACAATTCTTTTCTGTCAATTTTTACTGCGGCATCTTCACCGAATTTCTTTTCTATTACGCATTTTTTCATCGTAATTTGCGGCTGAATTTTTTCAATGTATTCATTAAGAGTTTCGTTAAGCGGCTGAATTACGGTGCGCAAAATTGTTTTGCCTTCGCTGTAATTTGTCGTTGTTTGAATTACATCAGCCACAAAATTTAATTGATCCAAAAGCATATTTAACAATGAAGCTGTTTCTTCGGGCAGATTTTTGCTTTTGATATGATCGGCGTAACGTTTACTTATAAAAATCGGTTTTTTAATATCCTGATCAAGCAGATTGCTCATTTTTTCGAGCGCATTAATTTTTTCCGAATGTAAAAGTTCATCAATTTTTTTTGAATTAAAATATGCTGTTAAAAAGTTTGGTAAAATCAGTTGAATAAGTTCAATATCATTTTTATCGAATTCATTTTTTTTGCTGTTTACAAGCTGTAAAATTCCGAGTTTGTTTTTTTCACCGGTTTCAACCGGAACGAAAAGCATATTTTTAATTTCATTTCCGGAATTTACATTTTCCGGTTTATATTTTTTGATGTTTATAATTTCATTATTTGCAGCGGATTTTCCTAAATCGCCTTCACCGAATTTCACTTTTGTTTCCGCGTTGTAAATTTCTTTTGTTTCTTCGTTAACAAAATACCAATCGGCATTTTCGCAATTTGTAATTTGCTCGGCGCTTTGCAAAAATTCTAAAATTACTTCATCAGCATTATTTTTTGAATTTAATTTTTCCGCAATTTGTAAAAGTTCTTTTAATTTTTCTTCTTCTGAAATTTCTGTTTTATTTTCTTGCGGAATTTCTACCGGAGCAACTTCAGTTTGAACCGGAATTTCATTTTCAACAAAATTTGCTTTTTCTGCGGGAGTTTCTTTTTCTGCAGAAATTTCAGCCGGTTCAACTTTTACATCTTCAATTTTTTCTTCGTTTGTTTCCGGAATTTTTTCTTCCGGTTTTTCATCGCTGAAATTTTCATTTACAATTTTGCTTAATTCGGATTCAGAATTTAAAACTTCACCGAAATTTTTATTTTCTTCAATTTCAAATTTTTCATCTTCGTGAATTTCGAAATCTTCTTGAAAAGGAATTTCTTTTGAAAGATTTTCTTCTTTTAAAGATTTTTTTTCATTTAAAATATTTTCTTCTTTTAAATCACTTTTAATTTCTTCTTTTTTTTGCGGCTCATTAATTTCCGGGACGTAAGGAATCCTTTTCAGATTAGGAATTATTCTCGGATTTATGCTTGCCAAAAGATCTAGCTTTGATTTTTCAATTTCCACAAATTGAATTTCTGTTTGCGCAATTGCGGTAAACGGACGCGGAGATTTTTCAAGATAACTTTCCTCGCCGAAAAAATCATTATCAAACTTTGTTTCTTTTTTGCTTCTGCCTAAAAATCTTTCTTTTGCCAAAATAACTTCGCCTTGGATCAAAAGAAAAACGCTTTGTCCTAAATCACCTTCTTTGTAAATTATTTCGCCTTTTTGTTTTGATTCGGGTTTTTGTCCCGTAAGTAATAGATTTAGGTCAGATTTTTCGATATTTTCGAATAGTTTGTTATTTTTAATCAATCCGATAAACATATTTTTACTTTAATTTATTTAAAATTTATGAATGATTTAGAATCCGCCAAAAAACATCTTTTAAAGAATGATAAAACTCTTTCAAAAATTATAAAAAAGGTTGGCAATTGCAACTTAAAACCGCACAATGATTATTTTATTTCGCTGGTTGATGCAATTGTTTCGCAGCAGCTTTCGGTAAAGGCAGCGGCTTCAATCTTTAAAAAATTTTCCAATCATTTTGAAAATGAAATTACTCCCAATAAAATTATCGAAACAGATCACGAAATTTTGAGAAGTTTGGGACTTTCAAACGCAAAAGCGAAATATGTAAAAGATCTTTGCGAAAAAGTTTTGGATAAAACCGTTGATGTTGAAAACATGAATCATTTAAGTGATGAGGAAATCACGAACGAGCTTGTAAAAGTTAAGGGAATCGGAGTTTGGACGGCGCACATGTTTTTAATTTTCACTTTAGGAAGATTGAATGTTTTGCCGGTTGGCGATTTGGGAATTAAAAAAGCGGTTATGAATCTTTACGGATTTGAGACTTTGCCAAGCGAAAAAGATGTGCTGGAAATTTCGGTTAAGAATAATTGGTCTCCTTATAATTCGGTTGCAAGCTGGTATTTGTGGCGGAGTTTAGAAAATAAAGATTAGAAAGATTCAAAGATTCAAAGATTTTAAGATCAGAATATTAAATACTAATTACCCCTTAAAAAAGGGGGATAAAGGGGATTGTGGTTTTAATTCAATATTTTTCATTCGTTCTAAACTTTTTAATGGGGAATTTTAAAATTGCCCATCATAAAAATTTTATATTCACACTTTCTTTAAGTTATTTCAATTTATTACATTTTTCTTAAAATTTCATTTTAGTTATATTTAACAGAATTAACGAAATGATCACTTTCAAACTTTTTTGAATCCATTTTATAATTATTGCATCAAATATGATAAACGAAAATGAAATAATTGCAAAAGCACAAAACGGCGATAAAAGATCTTTGGCTTTGCTGGTTAAAGAATACGAACAAACGGTTTTTAATTTTGCGTTCAAAGTTTGCAGAAATAAAGATCGGGCTGAACATACCATGCAGGAAACTTTTTTAAGCATGGTAAAAAATCTTCATCAATTTGATCAAAAATCAAAACTTTCAACCTGGCTTTATACAATTGTATCAAATAATTGTTTAATGCTGGCACGCTCAAATAAAAAACACAATTACGCTTCTTTGGATGATGAAGATGCTTTTTTTGATGAAAAAGAATTTTCTGATTGGTCAGTTACTCCGAATAAACTTGTTGAAAATGATGAACTGAAAAAAATTTTGGATGAAGCGATTCAGAAACTTGATCCGGATTACAGAGTTGTTTTTTTGCTTCGCGATGTTGAAGGACTTTCAACCGAAGAAACCGGAAAGATCACTAATTTAACTGTTCCGGCTGTAAAATCAAGATTGCACAGAGCAAGGGCATTTTTAAGAAACGAACTAAATAAGAAGTTGAATTATGGAAAATAAACCTACTTGCAAAGATGTTATGAGTCACATTTGTGATAATCTCGGTGAAGATCTAAACTCACCGAAGTGCATACAAATTAAAGCGCATCTGGATTCCTGTGAAAATTGCCAGAATTATTTTCATTCTGTTGAAACTACCATTGATTTTTATAGATCTTACAATGTAAGCTTAAATGAAAATTCGCATAACAAACTTTTGGATATTTTAGGACTTTCAGAAGAAAAGTAAATTTAGAATTTGAGAAAGTAAGAATTTAGAATGTAAAGAATTAAAAGTTTTTCTCAATTCCGGTTTGATCATAAAATAATATAGGGATCGCCGCGCTTCGCTCGCGATGACAAATTGAAGGTTTTAATCATTCCGGCTTGCCCGGAATCTTTTTTTATTTTTACATTTTTTTATCTTTGAATCTTTTTATTATTTAAGGAAAAATTAGAAATGCCGATTTTTGAATATAAATGCACAGAATGCAATTCCAATTATGATATTTTTCACAGATCGCAAAATATAAATAAAGAAGAAATTGTTTGTCCGAAATGCGGATCAAAAGAGCACAAAAAATTGTTATCAACTTTTAAAGCTTCGGTTTCCGGTTCGTCAAGTTCAGATTATGATTCCTGCTCAACAGGAAATTGCGGAGTTCCGGCATATACCGGCGGCGGCTGTGCAAACGGAATGTGCGGATTGAATTAGAATGTATAATTCAGAATGTAAAAAATGAAAAGATAGTTTGATTTTCGTCATTCTGTCTTGTTCAGAATCAGACGAAATATTTTTTCTATTATAATACAAAAAGCTTTCTGCTGTCCGATTCCTGACGCACTTCGCTTCCGGGAATGACAGCAAAGAATCTTTTTAATTTTTTGCCGCAAGGCATGACTAAACGACCTTTTTAATTTTTAATTGAAAAGAAAGGACCCAAAATGAAATTCTATTTATATAAAATATTTTCAATAATTTTTTTACTTGCGGTTTTTAATTTTACCGGCTGCGCGCAGGAAAATAATTCAAAAGAAATTTCCGTTCAAGAATTAAAAGAAATGCAAAATGAAAATCCCGATCTTGTAATTCTTGATGTTCGTACTCCTGCTGAATTAGTTGGTCCCCTTGGCAAAATTGAAGGTGTTGTAAATATTCCGGTTCAGGAATTAGAACAAAGAATTAATGAAGTTGAAAAATACAAAGATAAAGATATTGCGATAATTTGCCGCACGGGAAACCGCTCGGGAGCTGCGCAAAAAGTTCTGGAAAAACACGGAATTGAATCCGTAAATGTTCAAGGCGGAATGGTTGAATATAGAGAGTTAGAGTAATTTTTTAAAAATTGAAAATTCTAAAAACATGAAATATTTTTTATAAGAAATTAAACTTTAATTATTTGTAAGGTTTATTTCAGTTAATCGAATTGTGCTATTTTTAAAGAAACTTAATAATATCAATTAAATTTATTTTATAAACCTAATTTGTAAGTTTAATTTTATTTTTTGCTGACCATTTTCAAAATAGATTTTACCGAAATTATGTTTTTCAGGAGAAGGAGTTTCTAATTTTGTATTATTAAAAAGATACTCTTCAAAATTTCTCATAAAATAGAAATGATAGCAAATTAATTCGCCATCATCTTTTACAATCAGATAACCTCCTGTTGCCTGATAATTTCTTTGCCAAACTTCAGTCGCTCGCATACCTAAAGCATAATCCGTAAGAAACCTTTTTATAATAATTTCATAAATGTATGGATTTATTTTTAAATTATATCCTATAGGATTTATTTGAGTTAATCTTGCCGCTAGTTTTTTAATAGTGTTCTCTGAACTTTCATTCTTTGCGTAATAAAACAAAATTATATCCGCCAGCATTTTATTAAAGTTAAAATCAATTGTTTGCAGATTTGATGCAAATACTTCATTTTCAACTTTTTCAAATTCAAGATTTGAACCAAAACTATTTATTAGTTTAATTTTTTTAGAAAATATTCTTTCATTTTCTATTTGTTCAATTTGATCATTTGTTAAAATATTTCCGGAAATTTTATAAGTAAAATTTGTCGGTTCACTTGCATTAAGTAATGTAGAGGGACTGCCTAATTGGGATTTTATGCTGAAACCGAGAGAAGTTCCTGTGTATTTTTCATTGTCAGAAATTTTAATGCAAATGATATTTTTTAATTTGGATGTTAATTGTGCTGGAGAAACAGAGAAAATTGATAAAAACTTTTTCAGTTCAACAATTTCAGAATGGCTATTCTGTGCTTTTTCTTTTATAATTTTATTTAAATATAATTCAGTTTTTTTAACAAATTCCAAAATTGATATTTCATAAATTAATTCTCCTAAATTAAAAATCTTTAATTTGTTTTCCATCGAAAAATTTATATTTGTTTTTTTTTCATATATCAAAACCCTTATTAAAGGATATAAAATATCTTTAACTTTCTGGTAGTTATCATAAAAAATATCGTTTAATTTGTCCGAATATACTTTCATATTATTTTATTTTTTAAAAATTTCTTCATAATGATATTCTAAAAATTCTTTTGATGGTAGAAATCTATCAGGTAAAATAATTTGCTTATTATCATATTTAAAAATTAGATCCTTAATTGAATTTTCATTTTCAAATTCATTTAAAACTTTTGATACTTTAACTTTATAATCTGTTGTAATAGTTATAAATCCTTTTTCAAAAGCTTTATCATGCAAATTATTTAAACAAATTCCATTATGTGGATTTAATCTGTTTGCTTTATCCTCTGCCCAAGGTTTAATATGGCCAGCCACTAAAAAATCTGGAATTGAAATACCCGTTATACAACATTTTAAATTATAGGAAGAAAGAATTGTTGATCGAAAAAAACTTTGGTTTACTCTTTGTTTTACGATTGCTTCTCTATCTAATCCTATTTTATTTTTCAATTCAAATTCATTTAATTGAATTGATTCTTCTAATGGTTTATTTAAATATTTTGCTATTAACATTTCGCTTTCATAAGCAAGTTTTTCCCAATCTCCATGAAATTCATCCCAAACTTCTTCTTCCAGTTTGCTTCCATTTCTTAAACCAACAATTCCTTGTTTTTGTAATTCTGGATCAAGCCTTCCGAAATTTCCAATCTTCATATTTAAAGCTGATGGAGATCTCCCTATTATATTTGCAAATTTTATTATTAAAGGATGATTCTTACTGCTGTTTTTAAATGGAATTTTGCAATAAACATTAAATGCAATTATAGTTTCTTCTTTTGTCCAATTATTGCTGTTCATTTTTTTATTTGGTTTAGTTTTGAATAATGAAAAGTATTTCTGATTTAAAATAAAAAAAGCTAATCATAAAATCCGGTATTATTTTTAGAATTTTATATTTAGTTTTACTAAAATAATTTTTCTCCGATAATTTCTCTTCAATAATCTTTTTTAATTTTCCGCAAAACTTTTCTCTCCCCAATTTTGTATTTTAAACTTTATAATAAATAATTTCAGGCAAGCAAAAATGTATCAAAAATTTCTTACTCTTAAATTTATTCTCTTATTCTTAATTCTAACTTTCTTAAATTCTAATTCTACCGCACAAATAGAAAATCCAAATATGAAAAAAGATAATTCCGAAAAAGAATTTGTTCCCGAATGGGCAAAAAAAGTCGTTTGGTATCAAATTTTTCCCGAAAGATTTTACAATGGTGATAAAAATAACGATCCAAAATTAAAAGATATTGAAGGCGCTTATCCGCATGATGTAAAATCCCCTTGGCAAATTCATCCTTGGACTTCAGATTGGTACGAACTTCAACCTTATGAAAAAGAAAACGGAAAAGATATTTGGTTTAACATTCAGCGCAGAAGATACGGCGGCGATTTACAAGGAATTATAAATAAATTAGATTATTTAAAAGAACTTGGAATTACGGCGCTTTATTTGAATCCCGTTTTTGCAGCGCCTTCGCTTCACAAATATGATCAATCAACTTATCATCATGTTGATCCGAACTTTGGTCCCGATCCCGAAGGCGATAGAAAAATTATTGCTTCGGAAATACCCGATGATCCTAAAACCTGGAAATGGACTTCTGCAGATAAACTCGCTTTAAAATTAATTGAAGAGGCGCACAAACGCGGAATGAAAATTATTTTCGATGGCGTTTTTAATCACATGGGAATTACATCTTTCGCTTTTAAAGATGTTGAAAAAAATCAACAGAATTCAAAATTCAAAAATTGGTTCAGCGTAAAATCCTGGGATGATTCTGAAAAAGGAACAAAGTTTCAATATGAAGGCTGGTTCGGCGTAAAAGAACTTCCCGAAATTAAAGAAGATGAAAACGGAATTGTAAAAGAACCGAAAGATTATATTTTTGCGATCACCAAAAGATGGATGGATCCGGAAGGCAACGGAAATTTGGATAAAGGAATTGACGGCTGGCGTTTGGATGTTGCTTTTTGCGTTAAACATGAGTTTTGGAAAGATTGGCGCAAGCATGTAAAATCAATAAATCCTGAAGCATATTTAACTGCCGAAGTTATCGATTCTGTTAAAGAAGTTAAAACTTATTTGAACGGCGATGAGTTTGACGCGGTTATGAATTACAACTTTGCTTTTACCGCGTCTGAATTTTTCATTGATAGCCTTAACAGAATTTCCGTAGCTGAATTTGATAAATTGTTAAAGCAGTTGCAAAAAGATTTTCCGCAAGGTGTTGCATACGTTCAGCAAAATTTATTTGACAGCCACGATGCGAACCGCGTGACTTCTCATATCGTAAATAAAGATCTGGCAAAATTCAGAGATTGGGGAAATTATTTCGGCGCATCACAAGCATCGAATAAAAATTATAAAGTCCGCAAACCAAATGATTATGAATATCAAATTCAAAAGTTAATGGCGATCTTGCAAATGACTTACGTCGGTGCGCCAATGGTTTATTACGGCGATGAAGTCGGAATGTGGGGCGCAAACGATCCCGATTGTCGCAAGCCGATGGTTTGGAAAGAATTTAATTACGAAGATGAAGTTTACAATCCTGATCAAACAAAAAGAGAAGCCGATGTTGTTGAAGTTCATCAAAGTATGCTGGAGCATTACAAAAAATTAATTCATATAAGAAATGAAAATGAAGCTTTGCAATTAGGCGATTTTACAACTCTTTTAATAGATGATAAAAATTCCGTTTACGCTTTTGAAAGAAATTATAAAGATCAAAAAGCAATTGTGATTTTGAATAATTCAAATGAAAAACAAAGCGTAGAAATTCCGGTGAACAAAATTTCAGAAATGCAAGATTTATTGAACAATAATTCAATAAAAATTGAAAACAGTAAAATTAAAATTGACATTTCTCCAAAATGGGGCGCAATCTTGGTTAAGTAAAATTTTATAAATTAAATAAAATTAGCGTTGTCTGATTCCGGACAAGCCGGAATGACAATGCTAATTTTTAATTTTTAAATGTGTTTTCATTCCGGTTTATCAGAATCGAACGACACATTCTACATTTTAAATTATTTGCTACCATAAAACGAAATATTTAGAGTTTTAAATATTTCTTGTAGCAATTTATTTTTTAATTGAAAAATTCTTAATAATTTTCATTTCACAATCCATTAATTAATTTCAAATTCTTATTCAAAGGTGAACGCCATGAAAAAGGTTTTTACATTCTTTTTCGTTTTTGTTATTACCTGTACTTCATTTGCTCAAATTAATTTTACCGCAAATGATATCAATGACATGTACAAAGTCGGTTCAACCACAATGAACATTTCAACAGGCGCAATTTTTAACACAACAATGGATATTGGAACAGCATCAAATTCTGCACAAACTTGGACTCTTCCTTCAAGTTTAGTTTATACTGATACAATGCAAATGCTTCATGTTCCTGTTGCGGGTAGTCCATTTGAAAGCAACTTTCCAAACGCTACAAATTGCATGAGAATTGATTTCCCTGATGAAAATTTCACAATGTATAATTATGTAAAAATTTCAAATGATTATATGGTTAATGTAGGAAGAGGAATAGTTGCAGGAGGTACTCCTTCTGAATTTGATATTTTAAATGATACAATGTCTATTTTACCAATTGCATTGGGATCAAGTTTTCAATCTAAATATACAATGGATCTGGGAACAGGTTTTGTAAATATAATGACCAGAACCACAGTTTATAATGGTCATGGAACAATAAATTCCCCGCTAGGTAATTTTCAATGTTTGCGTGCAGTTGAAGAAACTAAAAGCGAGTTTTATTTTAACGGACAATTACAAAATACCGAAACAGAAAAACAAGTTGTTTTTATGAGTAAGCAGGCAAGAATTGCAATGGATCTTGAATCAGAATCTACTTCCGGAGTTGTAAATATTAATAATGTTGAAATTGAATTGTTTAATGTAACAACTGATGTTGAAAAAGAAAATTCCGTTATTAAAGATTTTGCAATAAATCAAAATTATCCTAATCCTTTTAATCCTTCAACAACAATTAATTATCAAATTCCAGTAAGCGGAAATGTTGAGTTAAAAGTCTTTGATATTTTAGGAAATAAAGTTGCAACTTTGGTAAATCAAAATCAAAATGCCGGAACTTATTCTATTAATTTTGATGCTTCAAATCTTTCAAGCGGAACTTATATTTACACAATAAAATCAGGCTCATTCTTCAAATCAAATAAAATGATGCTTGTAAAATAATTTTATTTCCCCTCGTTTATTTTTTATGCGAGGGGATTTTTTTTATTCTTTTCAAAAATCAAATATCTTTCCCAAAATTTTTTATCTTTAATTTTGCTTTTCATTTAAATTAAATTTAAAACCAAAATGCAAAACAAAATTTCCATTAATGCAGATTTTATCAAAAAAATTATTTCATCCAAATTGAAAGATGAAGTTGCAATTAAACGAGAAGATCTTCCGATTCCGGGATTTATGACTTTTATCATTCCGGAAATTTTATTGAAACTTGATAAACAAAATATTGAAATCGGAAATAACGAAATTGTAATTCCTTTAAAAGGAATGCTTACTTTGAAAATTAAATTATTCGATTTTCAAATATCACAAAACAACATTGAATTTTATTACAGCATTTTGATAAATTTTTTGGGTGAGCACAGAGCCGATAAAATCATCAATTTATTTTTTAAAGAAATTGATGATGAAATGTTTCATAAATCCGGCAATAAAATAATTGTAAAATCAGAAAAAATATTTTCAGAAAATGAAATTGAAATGCAGTTAAAAGAAATAACTGTTAACGATGGAATTGAAATTTGCTGGGAATAAATTTTCATTTCCAAAATTATACTAAAAATGCCTGATTCCGGGCAAGCCGGAATGACATTTTTAGTATAACAACCTCTTTTTAAATATTATTCTTCTTTCAATTCGTCTTCATCAACTTCCATTTCTACAAGTTTTGCCGAAACTCCTTTAATCAATGAAACTTTTCTTTCGAGTTCATCTTGCTGCTCTTTTGTTCCGACAAGTTCCAAAAATAAAAATCCCTGATTGGAACAATTTTCCAAAACGCCATCATGAATTCCCAAACGTGTTTTAATTATGCAGCCCCAGCCGGTTAAAACTTTTTGAACATTTACGGCCGATTCTTTTCTTTTGCCGATTAAAATTAATAAAACTGTTTTTTTCATTTTTTAACCTCTTAATTTGATTCGATAAATATCGAATTAATAGTTTTGTCTTAAAATCTCCTTTATCCCATTATTTAAATAAAAATTTAAATTTTTCATTCTTTGATTGTCATCGCGAGGCCTGTAAAGGACGTAGCGATCTTGGTTTATAAATTTTAAAACAGCGATTGCTTCGTCGCTAAAACTCCTCGCAATGACAAAACTTAATTTTTAATTGACCTCTCTGTGTCTTTTTTCTCTGTGGTTAATCCTTTTCCAAATTTAATTTTAGAATGACCGGATTATCCCAATTTTCAATCGCGGCCGGATTTCCTTGTCTATCAATTTTATTCCACTGACTATTTGCAATAAAATAAAATTCATCTTTTACAATTACGCCTAAAGTCGGATCATCAACATATTCAGTGTTCGCTTCAAGAATTTCAGCAGATTTTATTTCATCAAATTTTTCATTTAATAGAAATTTTGTAACACGATTCGGATTAACTCCGTTCTGAATCCCGATCAAATTATTTTTGTAAAAATAAAGTCCGTCGATTCCGAGTTCGCAAACATTTTCAGGTGCTGAGATCAATTTCATATTTTTTGTTTGAATATCAATTTTGAAAATTCCCAAAGCATAATCAGCTAAAAACAAATTTTTCTGATCTTCAGAAATTGCAATTCCCTGCGGCGAAATAAAACTTTCTTTTGGGATGAATTCTTCAATCTTTTCACCGCCCGTAGAAAATTTGTAAATTCCTTTTCCGTTTGAATCGGAAATATAAACATCGCCGTTTTTTGCAAGAACTAAATCACCGAAGAAATTATTTGGAGATTTTTCCGGGAAGTAACTTTCGATCAATTTTCCGGTTTGCAAATTGAATTTAAAGATTCCCGATTTTCCAATATCTGACTTTTTGAATTTTGAATTTTTATTTGGGACCGCCGTTGTAACCCACAATAAATTTCGCACTTCATCAACAGAAATTCCGAGCACGCCGAAAATTCCGTACTCGCCTTCTTTTATAAAATCGCTTACTTTTCCGAGCGAATCAATTTTCAGAATTTTCTTTTTGTGAACGCTGCTTATAAAAAATGATTTCGATTTTGAAGAATAAGCTACGCCTTCAGTAATCAGATCTTTTTCATCAAGTTTAAAAGCGATTTTGCTTTGTTGAATTTTTTGTGCGTTTGATTTAAAATTCGAAATTATTTTTTTGAAATTTTCATTTTGATAAAGATTTACAAAATCGCTGTCATTTTCTGGATGATAAATCAATTTCATTTCTGCAAGTTTATTCAATAAATTCAATGCTTTTTCGCTGTCGTTCAGTTTTGAATTTATAGCCGCAAAATTATAAATGATCATCGGATTTTCAGGCAAGAGCGAATATGATTTTTCAAAAAATATTTTTGCCGAATCTAAATTCCCGGATTGATATTTTTTCATTCCGTTTTGAAAAAATATTACCGCTTGATGATATTGTTTTACTTCTTCGGGATAATTTTGCGATTTAAGATTTGGCTCAAAAAGAACTAATAAAAAAAAGAATAAAAAAATGATTTTAGATTTCATGGTTCAATCCATCTGAAATTGCTTTAAATTCAAAGTTCTTCAAATATACGAATTTCATTTTAGAAAAAATAAAATCCATGATTTTATAATTTAAAAAGCATAATGAAAAATTTTTTCATTTTTATTGGAATTATGATTAATTATAATTGTTTGTTATTTTTGCGGTTCAATATTTTTGAAATTCGGGATTTAAAATGATTTATATTTTGATATATCTTTTAGCGATCGTGCTTGCAAATATGAGCGTTTTTTGGTTTGGTCCGGCTTCCACAATTGTGAATGCGTTTTTATTTATCGGATTGGATCTTTCTTTGCGCGATAAACTTCACGAAAAGTGGATTGGAAAAAATCTTTGGTTAAAAATGTTTTTGCTGATCATTGCAGGTTCTATAATTACTTTTGCAATAAATTCAGGCGCGGGAAAAATTGCTTTGGCAAGTGTTATTGCATTTTCCGCAGCGGCTTTAATTGATGCCTTAATGTATTCTGCTTTATTTAAAAGATCATTTTTGGTAAAATCGAACGGATCAAATTTGGCAAGTGCTTTGGCCGATTCAATTTTATTCCCGACAATTGCATTCGGAATTTTGATGCCTTGGGTAATTTTGGGACAGTTCGCTGCAAAGATTTTCGGCGGATTTTTATGGAGTTTAATTTTGAATAAATTCCGCGAGCAGAAAGTTGTAGAAGCAATTGTAACGGAAAAATAGAATTTTGAAAATTTTTTGATAGAAATTAGAAAAAGCAGTTTGAGACAAACTGCTTTTTGTGTTTTAAATAAATTGGAATATAAAAAAACTTGCCAATATTAATTATTGCCAAAAGAAAATTTATAAATTATAATTAGTATTAAAATAAAAGTCATCTATTTTTAAACTGAATGACAGTTTTAACATTCTAAATTCTGTCATCGCGAGCGGAGCGTGGCGATCTCTGAGATTGCTTCGTCACTACGTTTCTCGCAATGAAAAATTAAAAAAGATTCCGGGCAAGCCGGAATGACAGTTATATTATTTTTTTAATTTATTAAAAATTCCCCTCACCTTTAATCTCCGCCCTGACTGAACCCAATTCGGGCAGGCTCTCCCCAAAGTGAGAAGAAATAAAAATTCCCTTCGCGTCTCAGCGACTTTGCGGTGAATTTACTCTTTCTCAAATTCAAATTTTCCGGTGTTTCCTAATTTCACTTGAATTGTATCGCCCGCAGAAAATTTTCCCATCAGTAATTCCTGTGCTAACGGATTTACAATATATTTTTGAATTGTTCTTTTTAAAGGACGCGCGCCATAAGTGACATCATATCCAATTTTAGCAAGCCAATCTTTTGATTCTTCATCGATTTCCAATTTCATATTTTTTTCTTCCAAAGATTTTTTCAATCTTTCCAATTGAATATCGACAATTTGTCTTAATTCGCTTCTTAACAAAGGTTTGAATAAAACAACTTCATCAATTCTGTTTAGAAACTCCGGACGAATTGTTTTTCGCAGCAGATCAATTAATTTTGTTCGCAAATCCGCAAGAATTTCATCCGCATTTTCTTCGGTCATTGTTTCCAATCTTTCCTGAATTAAATGCGAGCCCAAATTTGATGTCATAATAATTATTGTATTTTTGAAATCAACAGTTCTGCCTTGGCTATCGGTCAATCTTCCGTCATCTAGAACTTGAAGCAGAATATTAAAAACATCCGGATGCGCTTTTTCAATTTCGTCCAAAAGAACAACGGAGTATGGTCTGCGGCGAACCGCTTCGGTCAACTGTCCTCCTTCTTCGTAACCGACATATCCCGGAGGCGCGCCGACCAACCGCGATACGGAAAATTTTTCCATGTACTCGCTCATATCAATCCGCACCATTGCGTGTTCATCATCAAAAAGAAATTCAGCCAAGGCGCGCGCAAGTTCGGTTTTTCCGACTCCCGTAGTTCCTAAAAAGATAAAAGATCCAATCGGACGATTTGCATCTTGCAATCCCGCGCGTGATCTTCGAATTGCATCAGACACGGCAACAACCGCACTTTCCTGACCGACAACTCGCTTATGCAGATCATCTTCCATTCGTATCAATTTGCTGCGTTCGCTTTCCAACATTTTGCTAACCGGAATTCCAGTCCATTTTGCAACAACTTCCGCAATATCTTCGGCATCAACTTCTTCTTTCAGCATTTTACTTTTGCTCTGAATTTCCGAAAGTGATTTTGTTTCTTCTTTTAATTGCTTTTCCAAAGCCGTAATTACGCCGTAACGAAGTTCGGCAACTTTTCCGAGATTTCCCTCGCGCTCAAATTTTTCAGCATCGAGTTTTGCATTTTCAATATCACTTTTTAATTTTTGAATTGTCTGAATTTTATTTTTTTCCAGATCCCAATGAGATCTTAATTGATTTCTTTCTTCGGCAAGATTACTTAATTCTTTTTCGATATCGCCTAATCTTTTTTCAGACTCTTCATCCTTTTCTCGCAGTAAAGCTTGTTTTTCAATTTCGAGTTGTTTAATTTTTCTTTCGAGCGAATCCAATTCCTCAGGCATTGAATCAATTTCGATTCTTAATTTTGAAGCGGCTTCATCAATAAGATCAATTGCTTTATCGGGCAAAAATCTGTCGGAAATATATCTGTTTGAAAGTTGAACCGCGGCAACAATCGCTGCATCCGTAATTCTAACTCCATGATGAACTTCATATCTTTCTTTTAATCCGCGCAAAATTGAAATTGCATCTTCTTCATTTGGCTCGCTTACCAAAACCGGCTGAAATCTTCTTTCAAGCGCAGCATCTTTTTCGATATGCTTTCTGAATTCATCCAAAGTTGTTGCGCCGATTGCGTGAAGTTCACCGCGAGCCAAAGCCGGCTTCAAAATATTTGCCGCATCCATTGAACCTTGGGTTGCGCCTGCGCCAACTAAATTATGAAGTTCGTCAATAAACAAAATTATTTCACCATTTGAATCTTGAACTTCCTTAATCACTGCTTTCAATCTTTCTTCAAATTGTCCGCGAAATTGAGTTCCAGCGACAAGCGCGCCTAAATCCAAAGCAACAATTTTTTTTGTTTTAAGATTTTCGGGCACATCACCACTTACAATTCTTTGTGCAATTCCTTCTGCAATTGCAGTTTTGCCAACTCCGGGATCGCCAATTAAAACCGGATTATTTTTAGTTCTTCTTGATAAAACTTGCAGCACTCTTCTAATTTCTTCATCGCGTCCAATTACCGGATCTAATTTTCCTGTGCTTGCCAAATCGTTTAGATCTTTTCCGTATTTTTTTAATGATTGATAAACATCTTCGGGATTTTGCGAAGTTACTCTTTGAGTTCCGCGAATATCTTTTAAAGCAGCGAGCACGGAATTTCTTGTTACTCCGTTATCGCGCAAAAGCTGACCGGCTTTTCCTTCATACGAAACCAAAGCCAAAAGCAGATGCTCGGATGAAATATATTCATCCTTTAATTTTTTCGCTTCATCAAAAGCGTTATCAAATAGTTTTGCAAGAGCATTCGAAAGTGATTGATTCCCTAATCCCGATGCACCGCTTACTTTCGGTAAACCTTCCAGAATCTCATTAACTTTTAATCTTATCTGATTTAAATTTGATTCACTTTTCTTCAAAATAGGAACAATTATATTTTGATCATCCTGAATCATAGCAGCCAAAAGATGTTCGGGTTCCAAAACCTGATTTGAATAATTCTGAGCAATTTCAATTGAATTTTGAACAATCTCTTGTGCTTTTACTGTAAATTTGTTCGGGTTAAATGCCATATTTTTAAATTTCCTCCTAAATATAAACTATCACTTTTACAAATTTTTATTGTGAAATGTTTCACGTGGAACAATGAAGATTAAAAATTTGGGATTAATTTTTACAAAGTTTAATTTTCTTATTTTCTATCTAAGCTCATTTCAAAAAACTGAAACCAATTTCCGTTTCTGTTCATTTCCCCGATTTCGAACCATTGTCCTTTTTCATTTATCGAAATTATATATCTCATATTTTCATTTGGATACCAATAAAATTTTTCGTCATTCAATTCGCCTTTGAAAGTTCCGCCTCTGCCATTAGCTAATTGAGAATTAAATGAATAACTTTTTTCATCCTTATTGAATTTTATTATTGCTAATGCGTCATGAATTACTTTTCCACCTGATTTTCCCATACCTTCAACAAGAATGATTGTGCTGTCAAGTTTGAATTGCACTTTTTCGGTTTGATCAAAATTATGCTTTTGCCCATCTTTTCCAAGCATCCAACCACTACCCTCCCAATCTCCAACCATAAAACCTAAATTTTTTATTTCCTTTTTTGCTGTTAAATCTGTTTCATTAATTTGCGCGAAAGCGGGAATCACCAAAATTCCCATCAATGAAAGTGCAAAAATTAAATTTTTCATTTTGCCTCAAATTTGATTGTAAAGTATAATTAAGATTTCTGATCGTTCATTATCTACAATTTACTTATTTTCAAATTTTTATCAACATAATATTACATTGAGTTTAGATTGAAATATCTTTAATTTTGTTTCTTATGAAAAAATTTAATGAAGATACAATTACAGCGATAATTACTCCGAACGGAATCGGCGCAGTTTCCGTGATTAGAATTTCAGGAAGTAAAAGTTTTGCGGCAACTGATTCTTTTTTCCAAGGGAAAGTCAAAATTTCAGAAGCAAAATCCCACACAATTCATTACGGAAAAATTTTTACTGAAAATGAAATTATTGATGATGTTTTAATTTCGGTTTTCAGAAATCCGAATTCTTATACAGGTGAAGATTCCATAGAAATTAGTTTTCATGGAAGTCCATTTATCGCGCAAAAAATTACTGAACTGATATTGAAAAATGATGTGCGCTTGGCTGAGCCGGGCGAATTTACAAGGCGCGCTTTTTTAAATGGAAAAATTGATCTTACACAAGCCGAAGCTGTAATTGATCTTATAAATTCCAGAACCGAAGCATCTTTGCGCGGAGCCAGAAATCAACTCGATGGAATTTTATCTTCAAAAGTTGAAGGTCTTAGACAAATGCTTTTGAATACTTCTTCTCTAATTGAATTGGAATTAGATTTTGCCGAAGAGGACATTCAATTTTTATCAAATAATGAAATTGTAAAAAGAATTGATGAAATAATTTCCGAAATTGATCTTCTGCTTAAAACTTATAAGTTCGGAAAAGTGATGAAAGATGGCGTAAATGTCGCTTTGGTAGGTAAACCAAATGTCGGGAAATCTTCACTATTGAATTATCTTTTGAAAGAATCCCGCGCAATTGTTAGCGAAATTCCAGGAACAACCCGCGATGTAATCCGTGAAGAAGTTTCAATTGATGGAATTTTATTCAGACTTTTTGATACTGCGGGAATCAGGATTACGGAAGATGTAATCGAAAAAGAAGGAGTTTCAAGGAGTCAAAAAGCAATAAAAGAATCGGATCTGATTTTGCTGATTGGCGATGCAACCGATGAAATTCAAAGTAATATAGATGATGAAATTGTAAAATCAGAAGATGAAAAAAGAATTATAAAAATTACAAATAAAATTGATCTGGCATTGAACAAATCTTTTAATTCCGATGTTTTAATATCTGCAAAAACCGGCGAAGGAATTGATAATTTAATTCATTTGATGAAAACCCGGACATTAGGAAATTCAAATTATAGCGAAATGACTGCAGTAGTTTCAAATCTTCGTCATTTTGATGCGCTACAAAAAGCAAAGCAAAATCTGGAAAGCGCAGTAGTTTCGCTTCAAGATCAAATGAGCGGAGAATTTGTCTCTGTTGATTTAAGAAATGCTGAAAATAGTTTAAATGAAATAATCGGGAAAGTTACAACTGATGATATTTTAAATAATATCTTTTCGCAATTTTGTATAGGCAAATAAAAAGATTCCCCCGGTTTGATCGGGGCTGGCTAAACAAGCCCGAATGACGAAAAACAATATTTGATATTTATATTTAATTAATAAAATAAAGGCCGTCATTCTGACTTGTACAGAATCAGACGGCGGAGACTAAAATAAAGAAAATTTTGTAATTCTCGCTTGTCGAGAATCAAATAAAATTTTTGTTCAAAAATAATAACTGATAACTGTAAACTATCGACTAGAAACTAAACTGTTTCACGTGAAACATAAGGAAATTTGAAAGGCGTAAATGAAATATTTTGATATAATTGTAGTTGGCGGCGGACACGCAGGAATTGAAGCAACCGTAATAGCAAATAATATGGGTTGTTCTGTTGCTTTAATTACAATGGATAAAAATGCAATGGGAAGAATGTCCTGCAATCCCGCAATCGGCGGAAGTGCAAAAGGACATTTAGTTCATGAAATTGATGCGCTTGGCGGAGCGATGGGATTGATAACCGATAAAACCGGAATTCAATTCAGGACTCTAAATAAATCAAAAGGTCCCGCAGTTTGGGCACACCGCGCTCAAAGTGATAGAAAATTATATTCTGAAGAAGCCGGAAATGTAATTTCTTCATTAAAAAATACAACTGTAATTGAAGGATCTGTAAAAGATGTAATTGTTAAAGATCAAAAAATTACCGGAATAATTACAAATTTTAATGAACAGATTTCCTGTAAAGCATTAATTATTTGCGCAGGTACTTTTCTAAATGGAAAAATGTACACGGGAATGAATTCCACAATCGGCGGAAGATTCGGCGAAAATGCTTCAACCGGATTAACTGAATCTTTAATTAAATTAGGTTTTGTTTCGGGAAGATTAAAAACAGGAACTCCCCCGCGACTTTTAAAAGAATCAATTAACTGGTCAATTTTAGAAGAACAGCCGGGCGATGAAATTCCACAGCCGTTTTCTTTGCGAACTGAAAAATCTCGATTTCCATTTTTACCCCAGATTAGTTGTCATATTACGCACACTCATAAAGCAACTCACGATATTTTAAGAAAAGGATTTTCAGAATCGCCGCTTTTCACTGGCGTAATTCAAGGAGTTGGTCCGCGTTATTGCCCATCAATCGAAGATAAAATTGTCAGATTTTCCGATAAGGAATCTCATCAATTATTTTTGGAGCCGGAAGGTTTAGATGATAATTTGATTTATGTAAACGGATTTTCGTCCTCACTTCCCGCAGAAATTCAGCTTGAAGCGGTTCACACAATTAAAGGTTTGGAAAATGCTGTGATGGTTCGTCCTGCTTATGCGGTTGAATACGATTTCTTTCCGCCTTATCAAGTTGATTTAACTTTGGAAACAAAATTGGTAAAAGGACTTTACTTTGCCGGTCAAATAAACGGAACTTCCGGCTATGAAGAAGCTGCTGCACAAGGTTTAATTGCCGGAATTAATGCAGCACTTAAAATTAAAGGCGAACCGGAATTTGTTCTTAAAAGAAGCGAAGCTTACATCGGAGTTTTGATTGATGATCTTGTAACAAAATCTACCGATGAGCCTTACAGAATGTTTACTTCGCGCGCAGAACACAGATTACTTTTACGCCAGGATAATGCAGATCGCAGACTTTTAGAATACGGTTACAAATTCGGATTGATATCAAAAGAACAATATTCCGATCTGAAACAAAAAGAAATTTTAATAACTAAAAATATTGATTTTTGTAACAGCTACAAACTAAACGCAAAAGTTGTAAATCCATTTTTGGAAAAATTAAATAATTCTCCGATTGATTCAACCGAAACAATTTCAAAATTGTGCAAACGTCCCGATGTAAAATTAGAAGATTTACTGAATTTGATTGATGGGAATGATCGCAACGGCGCAGGTGAATTACTCGAAGATAAACTTGCGCTCGAACAAGTTGAAATTGAATTAAAATATGAAGGTTATATAAAACGTCAATTTGAATTGGTTGAACGATTGGAGAAATACGAAGATGTAATTATCTCCGAAAATTTTGATTTCGAAAAAATTAAATCGCTTTCAACCGAAGGCAGACAAAAATTAGTTAAATTTAAACCGAGATCGATCGGACAAGCAACAAGAATTTCGGGAGTAACGCCGGCTGATATTTCAATTTTGCTGGTATATTTGAAATCGTAATTTAATTACAGAAACAAAAAAGCACAGAGGAATTTTATTCAAGAAAAAAAACCGTCATTCTGGCTTGTCCAGAATCAGACGGCGGAATTTCAAAGTAGAATTATTGAACTTGTTATTTCGAGAGCAAACGAGAAATCTCTAATCCGTCATTTCAAGCCGGAGGTGAGAAATCTTTTTTATTAAATATTCTGTCTGTGAATTACTTAACTTTTACAGGAATGACAGAATAGAAAAATTTCCTTTCACAAATCTTTCGGAAAAAATTTTGAACAATTATACTGAACAACTAAATTCATTTTTTCAAGCAAACAAAATTGAAATTGATAAAACCAAAACCAATCAACTTTCACATTATTCAAATTTGGTTGTCGAAAAAAATCAGATCATAAATCTTATTTCACGAAAAGATGAAGAATTTATAATTGAAAATCATGTTTTCATTTCAACTTTTGCAGCACTGAATTTTCCAACAGACAAAACATCTTTTTTAGATATCGGAACCGGCGGCGGATTTCCAGGAATCCCCTTTTCAATTTTGAATCCGGAAATGCAAGGAATTTTAGTTGATTCAACCGCAAAAAAAATTCTTTCCGTAAATGAATTTATTCAAAATTTGAATTTGAAAAATATTCGCGCAATCAATGCAAGAGTTGAATCGCCGGATTTTGTAAATCAATTCAAAAATAAATTTGATTTAATAATTTCGCGCGCAACAGCACAGCTCGAAATTCTTTTAAAATATTCCGTGCCCGTAACAAAAAAATCTTTCACGCTTTGCGCAATCAAAGGCGGGAATTTGGATGAAGAAATTGCAAACGCAATGAAAAGTTTTAAATCAATTATTACTGATGTTAAAATTATTAATCTGAATTACGAACCGACAAATTCTCAAAATGAAAAAGAGAAAAAATTAATTGTCCTTAAACTTCATAAATGAATAATGATTCAAAATGGATAATAATTCAAAAATAAATTTGTTCAATGAAATTGCTAATCTTTCAACGGAGCAGAGAAATTCTAATTCGATGGATATCGATTTAAAATCAACTTCCGAAATTTTGAAAATTATAAATGATGAAGATAAATCCGTTGCTTTCGCTGTTGAAAAGGAATTGCCGTACATTGAGCAAGCAGTTGAGATAATTGTTGAAGCACTTAAAAACGGCGGCAGACTTTTATATTTTGGCGCGGGAACAAGCGGAAGATTAGGCGTGATTGATGCCGCTGAATGTCCGCCGACTTTCGGAACACCGCACGATTTAATTCAAGGATTTATTGCGGGTGGAAAAGAAGCGATGTTCAAAGCACAAGAAGGCGCAGAAGATTCAGAAGATTTCGGCGCGCAGGATGTTTTGAAAGCAAATGTAAATTCAAAAGATGTTGTCTGCGGAATTGCCGCGAGCAAAAGAACTCCTTATGTAATCGGCGCGGTGAAAAAAGCAAAAGAACTCGGCGCAAAAACTTTGTTCGTAACTTGCAATCCGCGTGAAAAATTTGACATAAAAGAAGTTGATGTTGCGATCTGCGCAAATGTAGGTCCCGAAGTTGTAATGGGTTCAACACGAATGAAAAGCGGCACAGCGCAAAAATTAATTTTGAATATGCTTACAACCGCATCAATGATCCGCCTCGGAAAAGTTTACGAAAATATGATGATAGATCTTCAAATGACAAATAAAAAGTTGATTGAAAGATCAAAAAGAATTATAATGACAATTACAGGTGTTACTTACGAAGAAGCTGAAAAATATTTGAACGAAGCAAACGGACATGTAAAATCCGCGCTTGTTATGATTCTGGCAAATGTAAATCTGGAAGAAGCAAAAATGCGGATTGAAAAAGCTGATGGATTTGTTCGCAAAGCCGTAAACTTGAAAGGATAAATTATGGTAACAATCAGAGAAGAGCAAAAAGGCGATGAAGCGCAGATCAGAGAAGTAAATGAAATTACTTTCGGTCAGCCGAACGAAGCAAATATTGTTGATAAATTACGCATCAGTTGCGATGTTCAAATTTCGCTTGTTGCCGAAGTTGACAATAAAATCGTCGGACATATTTTATTCACTCCGGTAACAATTGAAA
Source organism: uncultured Melioribacteraceae bacterium (assembly GCA_965365345.1). Lineage (GTDB taxonomy): Bacteria > Bacteroidota > Ignavibacteria > Ignavibacteriales > SURF-24 > CBDUBH01. The sequence continues at coordinate 100,713 of CBDUBH010000001.1, read as the reverse complement.
ATAAAGAAGGCGAAATCGAAGGAATGGGTTTGGCTCCAATGGCTGTTTTACCTGAATTTCAAAAGCAAAAGATCGGGACAAAATTAGTGGAAATTGGATTGGAGATTGTTAATCAAAAAAATTATCCTTTTGTTGTAGTTTTGGGTCATCCTGATTATTATCCGAAATTCGGATTTGAAAAAGCATCGAATCACGGCGTAAAATCAGAATACAAAAATGTTCCGGATGAATCTTTTATGATCTCAATTTTGAATAAGAACGAACTCGACAGAATTAAAGGAATTGCAAAATATTGTAAGGAATTTAACGAAGCTGTATGATAGCGATCAGCTCTCAGAATCTAAAATAGAGCTGTCATTCCGGCAAAGTCCGGAATCCGACAGCTTCAACTAAAATTAATTACTCCAATTTTCACCGCAGAATGAACAAGTTTCTTTATGAACACAAAGAATCGTTCCACATTTTTTGCAAATCCATTTCTCAGATTCATTTTTAACAAACGATCTAATTCCATTTTCTTTGATAGAATTTAAATTCTCTATTAAGCTCATTTTATATTTAGTTCTGTATCGTTTATCCAAATCTTTGATTCTTCTGCACGAGTATTTTTCACATGAATAACAATATTTTTGTTTTCCGGTTTTTAAGAATTCGCAGCTTTTTATTGAACAGACAAGACAATGATAGGGTTTATTTGAATCTTTTGTCAAACACCCGGAGCAGCTGTTTTTTTCTCTTTGATAAGCGTAACATAATACACAGTTTATTCCGCAAGGAGCTATTAAAGAAGTTTTTATTTTGATCTTTTTATCCAACGAAAACTCCTACCGGAATTTAAAAAATAAATTTTAAGACAATTATAATTCATCAGCCATGAAATTTTCCTTACCAATCTTCACCGTTATTTCTTAAATAATCCTGCGCTTGTTTATAAGTCATATTTGCCGATTTCTTAATATTCATAATTCCTGTTTGCCTATCGCCTCTTTCAATTTGAGCTAGTCCTAAATAATAATAAACTCGCGCAAGCGAAGGCTTTAATTCAATTGCTTTTTCATAACAATAAATTGCTTCGGAATAACTTTTCATATTACTGAAAGAGTTGCCCAAATTTACATACGCCTGCGCAAACTCCGGATCAAGTTCAATTGCGGTTTTGTAATTTTTTTTCGCATCAAAATACTCACCCAGATAATCCAAAGCCATTCCTCTTTTATTATACGCTTCGGCATAATCAGGAAATTCTTCTATGCATTCATCCAAAATTTCCACGGCAGCTTCATAATTTTGATTTGCGATAAATGAATTTGCCTTGTTCACGTATTTTTCGGCTTCGGAATTTTTTCCGCATCCATAAATAAACATTGACAACAGTAAAACTAAAAAGATCTTTTTCATAAACTCTTTCTTAAAATTATTCTGAAAATATATTAAATTAATTGAAAAATTATATGACCTCATTTTCTAAATTTCATTTACACATTAATATTTTGAAACAGGCAAATTTCGGAAAATAATTTTTAAGAATTTTTGAAGCAAGAATTTAAATTTATAAAGTAAAAAAAATAATTTGAATCTGTCTGATTCCGGACAGACCGGAATGACAGCGTGTAAAGATAAATAAGTATAATTTAATATTTTGAATCTATTCATCTTTTAATCTTTGATTTTTTTTCTTTTCACTTAAAGAATAAAATTATGATTATAAAAAAAAGATTGCCACAACATTCTATCTCACATGGACAAATTACTTTTCCGTTTTCCATTCTTCCTTTTTTCATTTATTAAACCTTCCCTTTTACATTGTAGATTGAATTTTGATTAAGTATCTTTGTGATTAAAAATTTTGGAATAATATGATTTTACTGCCCGGATTAGATCAACAAATGAAATTTCTTTTGGCAAATTTGAAATTAAGCGGAATGAAAATTTGCGTGGTTGGAACAAACAGCGAAAAAATTGCCGAAAGATTTTCAAAAGAAACCGATGAAAAAATTGGTTTGATAGTTCAAGATTATGAATCGTTAATGAACTCGAAATTAATTTTAAGCGGAAACGAAAATGTAAATGTAAGTTTAATGTCATACGAATCAACTGATTTTAATGATGCCGAATTTGATCTTGTTTACGCGCAGGCATCAATTTCACTTACAAACAGAAATAAAATTGTAAAAGAATTAAAAAGAATTTTAAAGCCCGGCGGATATTTTTGCGTCGGCGAAGTTGTTGCGCTTGAAAATCCGGTTCCAAGATTTGTAACAGATCTTTGGGATAATTCTGATTTAAAGCCGTTGTTTACAGATGAAATAAAAAAATATTATGAAGAACGGAAGTTCAAAATAATGCATGAAAAAAATCTGAATAAAACTTTGGCGGAATTTTATTCTGATATCAGCGATTTATATCAAGATCAAAAGCATCAAATTTCGGAACAGGAAAAATCGTATTACAAAAAATTGCTGAATAAAATAAATCACGAAATTAATGTTTACCTGAAACTCGGCGGCGATAAATATATCGGATTCAAATCTTTGATAATGCAGAAAGTATAAACCTTTAGATAAAATTGTCATTGCGAGGAATGAAATGACGAAGCAATCTCATTTTTTAAATTTCAGAAAGATCGCCGCGCCACTTCGTAACTCGCGATGACAGAAAATTAGAATTATCGTTCCGGACATGCCGGAATGACAAAACAAATTCTTTACGCTTTTTAATTTTTCATTTTTAATTGACCCACGGAGAACATTTGAAAAAAGGCGATCTTATAAAACTTGAAATTTCAAAATACGCTTATGAAGGAAAAGGAATTTCAAAAATTGATAAAGCAAATTTAGAACTTAACGAAGAAAATATATTTGTCGTAAATCAAAATTCCGAAAATAATAATTATGTGATTTTCGTTCACGGCTCTTACCCCGGTGATGAAGTTATTGCGCGATTAATAAAAATTAAAGGATCATACGCCGAAGCAAAAACGGAAAAAATTCTTAAAGCATCTTCCGAAAGAACTGATTATCCCTGCAAATATTTCGGAGTTTGCGGCGGCTGTAAACAACAGGATTTGGATTACGCTTCTCAATTAAAATATAAACAGGAACAAGTAAAAGATATTTTTGAAAGACTCGGCGGATTTTCAGATTTTGAATTTTTGGATATAATTCCAAGTGAAAAGATTTTTCATTACAGAAATAAAATGGAATTTTCTTTTGCCGATAAAAGATGGCTTACAAAAGATGAAATCGGCAATGAAGAAATTACCGACAGAAATTTTGCGCTCGGTCTGCACATCCCGAAAATGTTTGATAAAGTTTTAGATATTGATCAATGTTTTCTTCAACCGGAAATTGGAAATTCAATTTTGAATTTTACCCGCGAATTTTTCAAAAGCAGAAACGCAACAATTTATTCTACAAAAACTCACGAAGGTTATTTGCGAAATCTTGTTCTTAAAAATACTCATCACACTGATGACTTAATGCTGAATTTAGTTACATCGGAAGAAAATGATGAATTGATGAAAGAATATACTTCGCAGATTTTAAAAGAGATTCCGCAAATTACAACGATCGTAAATAATATCAATAAAAAAATGTCGCAGGTTGCTTTCGGCGATTATGAAATTATTTATCACGGCAACGGAAATATTTACGACACGATCGGCAAATACAAATTTAGAATCAGCGCAAATTCATTTTTCCAAACGAATACTTTGCAAGCCGAAAAATTGTATCAGGCAGGATTGGATTTTGCAGAATTAAAAGGCGATGAAATTGTTTACGATCTTTATTCCGGCGCAGGCACAATTTCAATTTTTGTTAGCGGAAACGCAAAAAAAGTTTACGCTTTTGAAACTGTTGAATCATCAATTAAAGATGCCGCTGAAAATAAAAAGATGAACGGAATTTCGAATGTTCATTTTCACACCGTAGATTTGAACAGATCATTTTTGAATTATCTAAAAGGAAATTCAATTCCTAAACCCGATGTTGTAATTTTGGATCCGCCGAGAAGCGGAATGAATCCAGTTACTGTAAATGACATAATTCAACTTTCGCCAAGGAAAATTGTTTATATAAGCTGCAATCCCGCAACGCAGGCACGCGATGTAAAATTATTTTCCGAAGCAAATTACAAATTGAAAAAAGTCCGTCCGGTTGATATGTTTCCGCACACTTATCACATTGAAAATGTTGTCCTGATGGAATTGGAAGATTAAGGGTAAGAAATTTCAAAATTAAGAGTAAGAAAATTTACATTGCAAAATCATTTTATAAATTTTATGATTGCACAACGAGAAAATCAATTTTCCGTTTGTAATTTCAAAGTCATTTTAAAATAAAACTTTTTCTAAAAATTATTAACGCTATTTTTTTGAATCGCCGATATTTTCTTTTAATAAGGAAAAATATATATTAATAGCGGCGCATGTGATTAAGTAAATTACCTTTTTCATTTTTGAGTTTTACTTTTGCGATGTAATTTTCCGTAATTGAAAATCACATTTTTTAAGAAGTTCTCCGTTCCATTTCATAAATAATTTTTCATCTAGTATAAATAGATAGTAAAGTTTGATTTACGGTTAAGTAAAAACACCCTGCAAACAGTTACAGGGAGAACTCCAAAATGAAAAAAGATTTACTAAATTTACTGATCGGAATTATTGCCGGTTTAGCCATTTTCATTATTGAACTGAATGTTCCGTTCGGCATTGGAGTTTTGATTCTTTATATCATTCCTGTAATAATTCTTTCCCAATATTTTCAGAACTACAAAAAAGTTTATTACCTTGTTACTTTTTACACATTTTTACTTCTATTAAAACTTTTTATCCTTTATCCTGATATTCCGCAATTTGCATATTTTAACAGAGCCGTTTTTATAGTTTTACTTTTCTTTTTTGTATTTGCCCAATCATCAAAAAACAAAACAAAATTTAAATTAAAGGAAAGCGAAGAAAGATATAAAAGAACTTTGGATAATATGCTTGAAGGCTGCGCAATTTTGGATTTTGATTGGAATTACATTTATGTAAACGATGAAAATGCAAAACAGGCACGTTATACAAAAGAAGAAATGATCGGCAGAAATATGTTTGATCTTATTCCGGGAGTTCAGGAAAGTGAGCTTTTCAAAGTTTATGACCGCTGCATGAAAGAAAGAACTCCGCTGCAAATAGAATCATCTTTTACTTACGAAGATGATACAACAGTATGGTTTGACGCAAAAGTTCGTCCCGTTCCGGAAGGTATTTTTATTTTAGCAAATGACATTACGGAGAGAAAAAAAGCTGAAAAATTACTTCGCAGAAGTGAAGAGAATTTCCGTACGCTTGCAGATAACATTTCACAATTTGCATGGATGACAGATGAAAGCGGATATATATTTTGGTACAATAAGCGCTGGTACGATTATACGGGCACAACATTAGAAGAAATGAAAGGCTGGGGTTGGACTAAAGTTCATCATCCTGATCATGTGGAAAGAGTTGTTGAAAAATTTCAAAAATGCATTGAAGCGGGAATTGCTTGGGAAGATACTTTTCCAATCAAAGGAAAAGACGGGAGTTACCGATGGTTTTTATCACGCGCTTTGCCGATAAAAGATGAAAACGGAAATATTAAAATATGGTTTGGCACAAATACAGATATCACCGAACAAATAAATATTGAAGAAGAACTTAGAAAATCAAATGAAACTCTGGAAGCCTTTTTTGCAAATACACCCGGTATTTTAAATCTTTTAGATGATGAGTTAAGATATTTAAAATCCGATACTACCACACCAAAATATTTTGATCTTGATGAAAAACAAATATTAGGGAAAAAACTATCTGAATTAAGCCCGGAATTTTTTGACAGTTACGAAAAGATGTTGAAAAACATTGTTAAAACCGGGCAGCCACTTACAAATGTTGAAGTTCAGTCACCTGTTTCAGGAAGAAAAGGAGAAATTACATATTGGCGTGCTTCTTATTTTTCAGTTCCGTTAAAAGATAATAAAAAAGGTTTGGGCGTAATCGGTGTGGAAATTACCGATATCAAAAAAACTCAAAATGAATTAAGTTTGAGTCAAAAACAATTTATGAAGGAACGCGAACTTCTTCAAATAATTATTGATACCGTTCCGGCTATGATCTCAATTTTTGATCCCGAAATTCATACCGTAGTTTTAAATAAAGCATTTGAAGAAATTACAGGCTGGAAAAAAGAAGATTATCAAAATACAAATATAATGGAATTGGTTTATCCTGATCCCGGATACAGAAAAATGGTTGCAGATTATATGCAATCACTAACTCCGGGATTTAAAGATCTGACAATGGTTACAAAAGATGGAAGAAATATTGAAACTTCCTGGGCAAATGTTAAAATTCCGGATGGCAGAAAAGTCGGAATCGGGATTGACATTACAGAAAGAAAAAACATTGAGCAAAAACTTCTTGCAACAATGAAAGAATTGGAAAGATCTAACAAAGAACTTGAACAATTTGCTTATGTTGCAAGTCATGATCTTCAATCGCCGCTGCGACAAATAAGCGGATTTATACAATTATTGGAACGCCGTTACAAAGGCAAACTTGATGAAAATGCAGATCAATATTTAGAATACATAAATTCAGCCGCAATAAGAATGAGCAAATTAATACAAGGACTTTTGGAATTATCAAAATTAACTTCCAACGCGCAGCCTTTTGCAGAAACAGATATAAATTTTGTTGTAAACTCTGCAATAAAAAATATTGAACAATTGATCAAAGAAAAGAATGCGAAAATAATAATTCATAAACTTCCCAAAATTAACGGCGATCAAGTTTTGCTGATTCAACTTTTTCAAAACCTGATTCAAAACGGAATAAAGTTCCACGGAAAAAATTCGCCCGTAATAAAAATTTCATCAGAAATTTATAACAACGAAATAATTTTTTCGGTTGAAGATAACGGAATAGGAATTGAAAAAGAACATTTCGATCAAGTCTATACGATCTTTCACAGAATTCATAATGATGATCAATATTCCGGTTACGGAATTGGATTGCCGGTTTGCAAGCGAATTGTAGAACATCACGGCGGAAAAATCTGGCTTGAATCCGAAGTTGGTGCAGGTTCAAAATTCTATTTCAGCTTTCCGGTAAACTAAAATTTTTTAATATGTTAAAAGATTCAAAGATGGAAAGATGAAAAAATTCAAAGATGAAAAGATTTAAAGATTATTTTTGAATTAATCATCTTTTTGTTTATTAAATTATTTCATTTCGAATTGCAGAAAATAAGATAAGATTTTAATACTTACATAATTAAATAATTTTTCTCAAATTCTTCGAAGAAACAATTATTAAAGTACAAAAATCAAAATCAGTGATTTTTATTTTTAATCATATCAATATTCTAATTATTTAAATTTTTTAATCATATTAAAAATATTTTTTGCAATTCGGGAACATCTTTTTTTGTTGCCAGAATTAAAAGAATATCGTTTTCCTCAATTATTGAATGACCTTTCGGTACAATATAATTTTCATTTCTGTTAATTAAAACTACAAGTGAACCCTCCGGCAAATTCAAATCCATAATTGTTTTTCCGATATTCTCAGAGTTATGCGGAATATAAAAATCTATAAGATCAGCAGTGTTTGTCTGCATTGAATTGATCGGCGCAAATTCAATTGGTGATTGATGAACTTTTTTAAGCGGAGCGTAAACTTTTAATAATTTTGATGCCGGAATTAATGACCATCCTTGAAGCAAAGCAGAAGTTAGAACAATAAAAAACACCAGACTGAAAAACAGATCTGCAAAAGGTAAATTAAAAAGATATGGAAAAGTTGCCAAAATGATCGGGACCGCGCCGCGCAAACCAACCCATGAAAGAAAAGTTTTTTCGCGCAAATTAAATCTTGAAAAAGCAAGCGAAACAAAAACTCCGACCGGTCTTGCAACAAACATAAGTAAAAAAGCCAAAAGTAAGCCGCTCCAAGTTACGGAGATAAGTTTTGATGGAAAAACAAGCAATCCCAAAGTTAAAAACATCACAATTTGACTAAGAAAAGCCATCCCTTCAAAAAATCTGACCAAAGTTTTTTTCTGAATAAATTCATGATTTGAAATTATTATTGCGGCAATGTAAATTGCAAGAAATCCGCTGCCTTTTAGTAAAGCAGTCAATGCATAAATGAAAACTGCAACCGCAACTAAAAACACCATAAAAATTCCAAGATATGGAATTTTAACTTTATCAATAATTAAAACGGTTAGTCTTCCCAATAAAAATCCCAGTAAAGCGCCTATTCCCATCTGCATCAAAAAAAGCAAAAAAAGATCAAAAAAAGATGTTGCGGGATTTACAATAATTTCAATTAAACCGATTGTTAAAAAAACTGCCATAGGATCATTACTGCCTGATTCAAATTCCAAAAGCGGTTTTAATTTTCCTTTTAACGAAACGCCTTTTGAATTTAGAACCGAAAAAACGGCTGCGGCATCGGTTGATGAAATAATTGCGCCAAGTAAAATTGAAGGCAAAAGTTCGAGATCCAAAAGAAAATATGCAAAACTTCCAACTAAAAGAGCAGTTAACAAAACGCCGATTGTAGCAAGAATTAAGGATGGAGCAACAACAGGTTTAACGGATTTCCATTGAGTATCCAATCCGCCAGTAAAAAGAATAAAGATAAGCGCAACTATTCCGATAGATTGAGCAGTTTTCGGATTGTCAAAATAAATTCCGCCGATTCCTTCGGAGCCGGCAAGCATTCCGATTCCTAAAAATAAAATTAATGCTGGAATTCCGAATCTATCCGAAAATTTTGAAACGGCTATAGCTATCAAAATCAAAATTGAACCGATAAGTAAAGAATATTCAAATGCGATCATAAAAATTTATACACAATAAAATCATAAATTAATTTCAATAATTTAATAATATAATAAAATTTGTTAGATGTATGATTAGAAAGATGTAAAAACGAGAAAGATAAAAAGAATACTTGTTGCTGCGTCATTCCGGCTTGCCCGGAATCTTTTCTTATTAAAATAAGAATTTTAATAAAATGATAAATCAAGAGAATTTAATTGAATTACTATTTACAAAAATAATAGAGATTCCGGACAAGCCTGCCTACCGGCAGGCCGGAATGACATTTCAAACTAAAAACTTCTGAACGCTGATTGCTGAAAGCTGACAGCTATATTTCAATTATCCTCAAAAATTTCTTTTAATTTTTTGTGATCTTTTGTTAAACCCAAAGCAAGCATAAATTTGATTCTGGCTTTTTGTCCGTTTAAATAATCCGTAAAAATTACGCCGATTTCGTGAAGCCATTTTCCCGCGCCCGGATATCCGTAAACATCCAAAGTTTCGCCGGCGGGACAGCGTGAAACCAGCACAACCGGAATTCCTTTTTCAACGGCATATTTAATTCCTTCAAAAGCCGGCGGCGGAACATTTCCTACTCCCATTGCTTCAACTACAATTCCTTCTGCGCCCGAATCAGCAGAATATTTAAAAAATTTATCGTTCATTCCGGCGTAAACTTTTAAAAGATCAACATTCGGATTTATTTTTTCCGATTGTAAAATTTCTAATTTATGCGGCATCCGGTTAATAATTACTCTTCCACGATCAACAAATCCGAGTGCGCCAAAATCCAGACTGTGAAAAGTTTCAACATTATCTGTATGAGTTTTTGTAACTTCGCTTGCCGCATTAATTTCTCCGTTCAAACAAACCAAAACTCCCATTCCGCGACTGTTAGGATTTAGGCAAATCGAAATTGCATCTTTCAAATTTTTTGGTCCGTCCCAATCCGGCTCAGAGCTGTTTTTCATTGAACCGATAACCACGATCGGGATTTCAGTTTTAATCGTAAGATCCAAAAGATAAGCGGTTTCTTCTAAAGTATCGGTTCCGTGAGTTACAACAATTCCGTCGATTTTATCTTTTGCTAAAAACTCCTGAATCTTTTTTGAAAGTTTGAGCATAAGTTCGGGAGTCATGTGGGGACCGGGAAATTTTCCAAAATCATAAACAGAAACATTTGCAAGATTGGAAACTTCGGGCATCATTTCGAGTAGATCATTTCCCGAAAAATGCGGAACCGCACCGCCGGTTTCATCAATTTTCATTGAAAAAGTTCCGCCGGTAAAAACCACTAAAATATTTTTCATAATTTTTAGATTTTTATTTTGATCAATGTATAATAAAAGATTTTTTTGAATTTAAAATTGAGAATTATTTTCGAGATTTCAAAAATTAAGAGGTAATGTTATTGAACTGCGGGTAAAGTAAAATTAAATGTTGATCCTTTTCCAATTTCTGATTCAACCCAAATTTCTCCGTTATGAAATTCAATTATTCTTTTTGAAATTGATAATCCTATTCCCGTTCCGGCATATGATTTTTCATCATGCAATCTTTGAAAAATTGAAAATATCCTTTCAAAATATTTTTCTTCAATTCCAATTCCGTTGTCAGATACGGAAAAAATTGTTTTCTCATTTTTCTTTTTTGAAAAAATCTGAATTACAGGAATTTTTTCTCCGTGAAATTTAATTCCGTTTTGAATTAAGTTCTGAAATAATTGTATCAATAAAGTTGAATCGCCTAAAACCGGTGGAAGTTCTTGAATCTCGATTATTGCATTGTTTTCTTTGATTATCAGAGCAATATTTTCGATCGCAGAAGTTACCACATTATTCGTATCAACGTATGAAAATTGTTTTTCTCCTCTTTTAATTTTTGATAGATCAAGTAACCCTTTAATTAGTTTGCTCATTCTATCTGCGCCGGAACTTATAAATGCCAGATATTCAGCGGTATCTTTATCAAGTTTACTGCCGCAACTTCTTTTCAAAAGTCTTACAAAACCTGACATTTGTCTAACCGGCGCCTGCAAATCGTGCGAAACAACATAGGCAAATTGTTCAAGATCATAATTGGATCTTTCAAGTTCAGCCATTGTTTTTAGCAATTTATCTTCCATGTTTTTGCGTTCGGTTATATCAATCCCGATTCCTACTTTACGACCATCGGGAATTTGTACATTAGCCCAGGAAGTTTCTATTATTTTTCCCGATTTTGTTACCATTTTTAGATCTTTAAATCCCGGTTGAAGCGATTGCATATATTTAAGGATTGATTTGCGGTATTCGGGATCAGGATAAACAAGTTCCAGTATATTTGTATTTTGATAATCTTCTTTCGCCCAGCCGGTAATTCTTTCTACAGCTTTATTCAACTGAATTTCTTTAATTTGCGGATCGTAAATTGAGATAATTGCGGGAACAGTATCAAAAATTGCCTGCAAAAGTTCTTGTTCTTTTTTTAATAATTGCTGATTTGTTAAAACTGCTTCCTGCGCTTTTTTCCTTTGTATCTGAACATAAGCAACAAAGAAAAGCAATAAAATGAAAAGAGGGCGATTAATAATTAATTGGGGTGAATCAGGAAATTCAACAGCTAATTTTAAAAGTACAAGAAAAGAGTAAAATATCACTAAAAAATATAAATTTTTCGGTTTCCGGCTTTCCTCAAAAACCACTAAAACAGGAACAAGATAAAGCAGCCAAATTGCGCTTCCGTAAGGAAGACTTAAATCAAAATAAAATATGGCAAGCCCTAATAAAATTCCGGATATTAAATATAAGTTAAAGTTTCTTTTCATAAATTTTTAACTTTAAAGAAAGCACAGTTTTAAGAATGAATTGAATTTCCGGCAGAGTTTTAGAATTTAGCTTTTTCAGTACAAAATTTATAAGAGGAAAATATTATTTGGCGGAGCGGAAATAATTGCCGGAAAATTTTATCATTTTATATTTTTACTCAGAAAATCTGCTTTTTTTCAGCAAATTAGAATTATATCTTAATATAAGTTCAAAAATGATACCACAAAAAACTATTTACAATTTAAATTGAATAAAATTAAAAAGTGAAAATTTAAATCTTCCCTAATATTTTTTCCTTATTTAAATTATAAGATCCGGTTAATTGAAGATTCGTTTGAATTGAATTTTATTTCTAAAAATTAATAGAAAACAAGATATTTTATTTTGATAAAATTTGAAATTTTAAGTTGAACAAAACTTTAAATTAAATATTGTTCTCGTTTCAGTTTGAAATGAAAAATATGAAGGATAATTTTATAAAAGAAGTTATAGTCTTTACATTGAAATATGTTTATTTAACATTAAAAAAAATGTCATTTGATATTTCATTCCTTTTTTTACTTAACCGAAATTTCCGCTACATCTGATTTTATTGATTCTTTTCCTGATTCATCAACTGCGGAAATTGCATAAAAATATTTTGTGTTTCTTTTGGTTTCGCTATCTCTATAAGTTAAAAACTCATATGAAAAATTTACTCCGCTGATCTTTTTTATCAATCTGAAATTTTCTTTTGAATTATCAGATCTGTAAATATTGTAACCTCCGTTTTGCATATCCGGTTCAATGTTCGGTTCCCAGTTTAATCTTACTTTGGATATTGATTCAATATTCAATTTTAAATTCTGCGGTTTTGAAGGCGGTAAATTCAAAATCGAATTTTCGCCGACTGCAAATTTCACTTTGAAATTTCCGTTGTTGTTTTCTAGAATTTGCATAGAGAAATTTACGGCATTTCCTTTTTTATCAATTGTTGCGGGATTACTCCACGGTGAAAATATTTCGTTGTAACCAATATTAAAAGCGTCCTCTTTATCACCAATTGCATCATCAATTGGTGTCCCGTTTTCATCGACCCATTTATCCCACCAATATTTTTTATCTTCTTCATTTTCATAAGGTGCAAGAAGCAGTAATTCAAGTTCATCGCGACCTTTAATTCTATCAACTTTATCGTGAACCAGATAAGGAAGATTTTCAGTAAGCGGAATTGTTTTTGGATTTAGAATATAAAAATTAATCGGTCCGCCGATTCCTTCAGGTCTTTTCACCCACTTTTCAATTTTCCATTGCCAAAGTCCATCAGCACAAACAATATCAATATGATTTTGTCCGTATCGTTTAGTTTTCACATGATAAATGTAAATTCCTGTTCCTTTTATGTTTTCATAAATTGATTTTTTTTGATGATTTGCAACAATGAAATATTCATCGGGATTTGTATTTGGTTTTCCGTTTATAAACATCGGTACCGGAATTCTAAATGCTTTTCCGGTCGTTTGAAAATCAGGAAGTTCGCCTGTTTGATCTTCAAAAATATCAATAAAATTTATGTAGCCGGCTAAAAATTTTTCTTGTGGATTCATTGCCAAAGTTTCCCAATTTCCGGGCATCAATCCGATTCCTCTTTGTTGCGTTCCGTAACTTCCAAACTCAGGCTCAAAGTTGTGATTTTCGCCAAGCAGATAATGTCCGTATTCATGCGCCAAAATTCCCAATTTATTTTGAAAATTAAAATTTCCCCCTTTACCGAAATTTAAGGTCATTCCGATCGTTGGAATTCGCGATGTAATTCTTGGTCCATCCTGCGTAGTATAAGTTGTGCTCAGCATTGCAATTCCGCCCCAATTTACGCTCGGGATTGATCTGTAAACTATGTAAACTGCATCAACAATATTATCGGGCTCGCCAAAACTGTTTGCATTAGTTTTTATCGTCCAATTATCAAACTCTCTGAAATCAATTTTTTCATCTACTTCTTTTAAAATTAATTCGTTCGCTTTTGCATAACTTGAATTTACGGGAAGATCAACAATTACATATTCAGGAAATATTTTACCGATGATCAAATTTTGACCGTATGACATTTCATAAAAATAATGACTGATAGAAAATTCTTTTTGAGGAATTTCGGAAAATTTTTCAGCGATGAATTGATTTTTCCAGATTGGAAATTGATTTACGGGCCATTCTTTATTTTGCGGAGCTGAATTATCATCTTTAAATTGCGCAAAAATAACAAGAATTTTTAGCGGTTCGGATGCGTTCATTTTTGCGGGAACGTATCTTCCGCCAATTCCTTCAGCTAATTCTTTTTCAAAATTTACATCTTTTAAAAGCTTGAAATTTTCGTTTTCGGGTAAATTATCTTTTCCGCATTGCGAAATTAAAAAAGCTAAAATAAGAAAAGGTAAGATTTTCAAATTCATCAAAATTCCGTTTTTATTTCTTTTAATTTAAAAATAGAATTGTTTAATGAAAGTGAATTAATGAGAAGCGAGGTTAAATGAAGATGTAATTCAGATTACAAAAAAAAGAAGAATGACGTTTATTTATTTAATATATATTTACGTCTTCTAATTTTGCGAAACAATCGAGTTTATATATCTTTTGTGAATAATATCAGTTTTAAAAACGTAGAGACGAGATATATCTCGTCTCTACAAATCTTCAGATACAATTTTAGCTTCTTAATTCAAATTTTCTTAAATTCTAAATTCTTACTTCTGTTTTTTTACATCAAGCAATTCAACATCAAAAATTAAAACTGAATTTGGCGGAATTGTTCCCGCGCCGTTTTCACCGTAACCTAAATGCGGCGGAATGAACAATCTCCATTTATCACCCACTTTCATCATTTGAAGTGCTTCGGTCCAGCCTTTAATTACTCCGCCGACTTCAATTGTTAGGGGTTCGCCTCTTTTGTATGAATTATCGAATTCGGTTCCATCTGCTAAAGTTCCGGCGTAATGAGTTACCGCCATATCGTTGGAATCCGGCGAAGCACCGTTTCCTGAAACTAAAACTTTGTATTGCAATCCGCTTTTCGTTGCTTTTACATCTTTGTCTTTTGCGTTGTTAACCATAAATTCTTCAGCGGCTTTTTTGTTTTTATCTAATGATTCTTTCTTTTTCAAAGTTTGTTTGTTTACCATTTCCTGCTGCAAATTTTGCATTGAACGGATCATTTCATCTTGCGTTAAAAGATAAGCGCTGTCTTTTGTCATGCCGTCTTTAATTCCCTGCATAAATTTATCAACATCAATTTCAACATCTTGTTGTTTAAAACTTTTCCCGATATCAACGCCGATGCTGTAACTTGCTTTATCATTATCATCTTTCAGATCATCTTTTTTCACTTCTTTTTGACATGCCGAAATCATAAAAGCGGCAGCTAAAGACAGCATCAAAATTGTTTTTTTCATTAGTTCTCCTTTTGTATGTAAAAAATTTTTTTTAAGATTTTCAAAAATTAAAATCTCTGATCTATTCTTAATGAAATCTTACACTTTTCCAAAATTATTTAGCATGTCTGAATTTGAATGAGAAGAAAAAGATATCTAACCTACGGTTCGAAATTACAATTTTCTTTGTCATATCGAATCCCGATAGATTCACCGGAACTATTTAATTGTGCCGGCTGAGACATCTTCAAGATTTTCAGAATGAATCGAAATTACAAAATTATTCTTTATAATTATTCTAATTTTTTAATCTTCTGAATTCTTACTTTCTCAAATTCTTAAATTCTAAAATTTTATTTCCTCATCGGCTTGATCATATTTTCCGGAGCCAATAATCTATCCAAAGCATCTTTTGAAAGAAGATTTTTTTCAACAACTAATTCGTAAACTCCGCGATCAGTTTCAAGCGCTTCTTTTGCAAGTTTTGAACAGACTTCATAACCTAAAACCGGAGTTAATGCTGTAACAATTCCAATGCTGTTTTCAACATAACTGCGGCAGCGCGCTTCGTTTGCGGTAATTCCTTCGATACATTTATGCATTAAAGTTGTCATTCCGTTTTTCAACATTTCAATTGATTCAAAAATTGAATATGTGATTATCGGTTCCATCACGTTTAATTCCAACTGTCCGGCTTCGGCTGCCAAAGTTACGGTCAAATCATTTCCTATAACTTTAAATGCAATTTGATTTACAACTTCGGGAATAACAGGATTTACTTTGCCGGGCATAATTGATGAACCGGGCTGCATCGGTGGAAGATTTATTTCGCCTAATCCTGCGCGCGGTCCTGATGAAAGTAATCTTAGATCATTTGAAATTTTTGAAAGTTTTACTGCCAATCTTTTTAAAGCTGATGAATACATTACAAATGCGCCGGTATCCTGCGTTGCTTCAACTAAATTTTGTGCAAGTACAATATCAAGTCCGGTAATTTTACGAAGTTGATTTATAACTTTATCGCTGTAATCCGGATCAGCCGTAATTCCTGTTCCAATTGCGGTTCCGCCCATATTTACTTCAAGGAAAAGTTTTGCATTTTGTTCAAGTCTGTCAATTTCTTCGCTTAAAGTTACGGCATACGCTTCAAAAGCTTGTCCTAAAGTCATTGGAACTGCATCTTGTAACTGAGTTCTTCCCATCTTCAAGATGTGCGCAAATTCGTTCGCTTTCATTCTGAATGAAATTATAAGATCATATAAAACATCAATCAATTTTTTATTGCTGTTTATGATCGCGATTTTAATTGAAGTAGGATAAGCATCATTTGTTGATTGCGAAAGATTTACATGATTGTTCGGGTGGCAAAATTGATATTCCCCTTTTTGATGACCCATAATTTCAAGCGCGCGATTTGCAATAACTTCATTTGCGTTCATATTTGTTGAAGTTCCCGCGCCGCCTTGCACCATATCAATTACAAAATGCGAGTGAAATTTTCCATTCAAAATATCGTTACAAGCGTGTGAAATTGCTTCAGTAATTTCATCCGGAAGTAAACCCAATTCATTATTTGCTTTTGCCGCAGCCAATTTTACCATTGCCAAAGCTTCTACCAAAACAGGAAAATTTGAAACCGCAACTCCCGTAATATGAAAATTTTCCAAGCCGCGTAATGTTTGAACTCCGTAATAATATTCTTCCGGAACTTCTCTATCGCCAAGTAAATCGTGCTCGTTTCTTGTTCTTCCTGATTCGTACTGCGCTGTAATATTATTTGGATTATTATTTGAAAGACGCATTCTGCGAGTCATAACTTTCACAATTCTCGAAAGGATTTTTACAGCTGTGGAAGGATTTGTATTTAATAATTCTTGAAATTTTGATTTTGTTAAAATTACAACGATCGTATCCATCAAAGTTCTTGCGCTTGTTGTGTGCGGCTCGTTTTCAATTAAAGAACTTTCACCGAAAAAATCGTATTTGTTAAAAATAACCAATCTTTTTTCTTCACCTAAAGGTGATTTCTTGAACAATTCAACTTCACCTTCAAACAAAATAAAAAGTTTGTTGCTCGGCATGTGTTCGTTAAAAATATAACTGTCGCTTCTGTAATTTTTAATTTCAATATTTTCGATAAGAAGTTTAATTTCTTTTTCGGTAAGATCTTTAAAGATTTCAACTCGTTTAAAGAAATCTTTTACTGCCGTGTTCTGCATTTTATGCTCCGATGTGTAAACTATTTTTTAATAAATTAAATTTTAATTCTTATTATTTAAACTAATCAAGTGCCCGTTTACAATCAAGGGAATTTAAATTAGAAATTTGAGAATGAAAGAATTTAGAATATCAGAAGTAATTTTGGTAAACAACAACTTGAACAAATGCAAAATTTTTTTTGAATTTCATGATGTAAATTTAATCCGTAAAAATTTTCATGATGTTATAATTTGATTTTATTCTAAATGAAAATTGATTTTAATTCTTTTTAAAATATGACTTTTAAAATCAACTAATTAATATTTAATTCATTTTTAAAACAAAAATTCCCGCATAAAGCGGGAATTTCACACACATAAAATCTATATTAAAAATTTTAACTTCTTATCTTACAATTAACTTCTTAATTCTTACCTGCTCACATTTTTCAATTCTAAAAAACTATCTCCAAACCGATAATATCATTCCCATAAGCATAAATCCGATCAAATGATATCCGGCATCGGCAAGATACATTTTAATTTGTCTTTCGGTTGAAACAAAGGAAAATCCGACTGTCATTGTAACAACTGCAAATCCGGTTAAAATTCCGATTGCGCTGCCTGCAACAAGCGATGATGCTTTTGCAAGATATACAAAATAAGATAAAATGAACGATGCAGTTAATGTTGAAAGAAAAGCCATTCCAAGTAAAGTTGAAGTATTTTTTTCGTTATCAACTTTTAAGTAATTCAACTGCGACCAAACCAAACCTAATTTTTTTGGTGAGTACCAAACTAAACCCACACTAAAATATAATACTGCTGAAAATAATACTGCTAAATAATTTATTTCTGTTATAATTGATACTGGCATTTTTCAATCCTCTCCTTATTTACACTTAAGATTACAACTTGAGTGCCAAAGAAGATTTTTATTGATAAATAAAAAGAAGAGATAATTTAGTACCCTAAAAATATAAATGATTATTTTAAGTTCAAAGGATTAAATGTATTTTTTTGATTTTTTTTGAGTTTTATTTTCGAATGAAAAAAATAGAAGTTTAGATGAAACTTTTAATTAATTTTTATACTGTAATTTTCTCCTCAATAATTTCATCATCTGCACAAAATTAGCCAATTAATATTTTTCAAAAGGAAATTTTCTAAATCTTTTTTACTATTTTTGTAATGAAAATTAAAAAAGAAAATTTATGCAAAATTCATTACAAAATTTCTTCTATCCTAAATCAATTTGTCTTGTTGGCGCTTCATCAAAAGAAAAAAGCATCGGCTACGAACTTCTTAAAAATATTCTGAATTACGGCTACAAAGGAAAAATATTTCCGGTAAATCCGAATTCAGCGGAAGTTTTGGGAGTAAAATGCTTTCCTGATATTTTATCAATAAAAGAAAAAATTGATCTCGCAATTATTGTTGTTCCGAAACAATTTGTTGAAAATTCTGTTGATGAATTAATTCAAAAAAATGTAAAATCCATAATTTTAATTACCGCGGGATTTAAGGAAATCGGGAAGCAAGGCGAAGAAATTGAAAAAAGAATTTTGCAAAAAGTAAGATCGGCAAATGCAAATCTGGTTGGTCCAAATTGCATGGGAATTATTTCAACTTTGGATGAAACTAAATTGAACGCAACTTTTGTAGCAGAAAAACCCGAAACAGGAACAACAGGATTTTTATCGCAATCGGGAGCGCTCGGAGCAGCGGTTTTAAATTCATTACGCGAAACAGATATCAAATTTGCTCATTTCGTGAGCGTTGGAAATAAAGCCGATATAAATGAAAATCATATTTTAAAATTTTGGGAAGATGATAAAAATATAAGCACAATGACTTTCTACCTTGAAAGTTTTGTTGACGGAAAAGATTTTATAAGTCCTTTTTTGCATAATGAAATTTCAAAACCGGTAATTGTTCTAAAGGCCGGTAAAACTTCAAGCGGAATGAAAGCCGCATCATCGCACACCGGCGCTTTGGGCAGCAGCGATAAAGTTGTTGATGCAGTTTTAAATCAATTCGGAATTTTGCGCGTAAATAACTTGAATGAAATGTTCAATACGGCAAAAGGATTTGAAAATTTTCCTTTGCCCAAAGGAAATAAAATTGCCGTAATTACAAACGCCGGAGGACCTGCAATTTTAGCGGTTGATTCACTTGAAAAAGAAAATTTAACTCTCGCAAATTTAAGCGATGAAACAAAAAAGAAATTAAAGGAAATTGTTCATCCCGAAGGAAGCGTTGAAAATCCGGTTGATCTTTTGCCCGGCGGAACTGCGGAAATTTACAAAAAAGTAAACGAAATTGTTGTACAAGATGAAAATGTTGATGCGGTAATTTCAATTTTTGTTGAGCCGGTAATGGTTCAGCCGTTCAATGTTGTGGAATCCGTTTTTGAAATTCAAACTGAAAAACCAATCTTTCAAGTTGATATGCCGATGCCCGAATTTTGGGATTATTACAGAAAAGAATCCAAAACGAAAAAACCGATTTTCAGAAATCCCGAAGATCCCGCGGAAGTAATTTCGAACATGCTTTTTTACAAACAACGCAAATTGCGTTTGGAAAAATCAAAAGAAAACCGTATGCACAAAAATCCGGATTCAAAAAAATATAATTTTTGCGAAGGATATTTGGATCAAAAAGAAGTAACGCAAATTGCCGAAGATTACGGTTTGCCGGTAATAAAAAGTTTTTTGATAAAACCGGATGAACTAATTTCAATTTCAGATGATCAATTTCCGATTGTTGTAAAAGGAATTAGCAAAGAAGTAATTCATAAATCGGAATTTAATGCGGTAAAATTGAACATCAAAAATAAAGAAGAATTATTTAAAATTGCCGAAGAAATGATCTCTGAATTTAGAAAATTCAATTTTAATTTGGATGAATTTTTGATTCAGCCGTATGTAAAAATTAAGCATGAAATTTTGCTCGGAGGATTTCGCGATGCTTCATTCGGACCAATGATAATGTTCGGCACCGGCGGAAAATATGTTGAAGTTTACAATGATACAGTTTTGAAATCGGCGCATCTTTCCGGCGGCGACGTAAACGAAATGATAAATAAAACCAAGATCGGTAAAATTTTAAAAGGCGTCCGCGGTGAAGAGCCGGCAGATATTTTACTTTTAAGAAACGCAATTAAAAACGCAGCGCAAATGATTTTGGATAACGAAGAAATTTCCGAATTTGATATAAATCCTTTGGTAATTTCCGAAAGCAATCAAATTTATGCGGTTGATGTTAGAATAAAAAGATTAAAAGATTAGAAAAATTTAAAAATAAAATTAGTTTAGTCATTGCGAGCGTAGCGCGGCAATCTATAGTTAAAAAAGATTTCTCGCTTGCCCTAAATGACGGAAACAGAGATTGCCGCGTCGTTTCACTCCTCGCAATGACAAAGATTAAATTTATATCTTTTTAATCTTTTTATTTCATGCCGTCTGATTCCGGACAAGCCGGAATGACGGCTCGATTTTCCATTTTGAATTTTACATTTTCCATTTATAAAATCTTTTCAGCGAAAAATTATTCTGCTTCATTTAAAATTTATTTTAGTTAAAATATTCGGTTAATTTGATTTTATAAGCTAAATTTAACTAATTGTAAATTCAACTAAATTTAAAAAGTTATGAAGGGATTTATTGTGTTTTTTGCTATTGTATTCTTTTTTTACAGTCTTGTAAATTTTTATATTTTTATACGTGGTTGGCAGGCATTACCGAGCGATGGAATTTATAAAACGGTTTATCTTGTCGTTTTTCTTTTCCTTTCATTATCGTACATAGCTGGAAGGGTTTTGGAAAAAGTCGCGCTTTCTTCCATAAGTGATTTTTTTATTTGGGTAGGCGCGTATTGGCTCGCAATTATGGTTTATCTTCTTTTGGCTGTTTTGGTGATTGATATTTTCAGATTGCTGAATCATTTTACTGGAATTTTCCCTGATTTTATTAATCAAAATTACGATAAAGCAAAATTCATCACTGCAATTTCAGTTTTAACAATTACTTTGATTGTTGTAATTGCCGGAAGAATTAATGCGATAAATCCTCAGATCAAAAATCTTACTTTTAACATTCCGAAAAAAGCAAACGGATTGAAAACTTTGAAAATTGCCGCAGCATCGGATATTCATCTCGGAACTTTGATCGGAAACGGAAGATTAACTTATCTTGTAAACAAAATAAATGCTTTTGAACCTGATGTTGTTCTTTTTGCAGGCGATATTGTTGATGAAGATCTGGCGCCGGTTATAAAACAAAATCTGGGAGAAACTTTACGTTTACTTAAATCGAAATACGGAACTTACGCAATTCCGGGTAATCACGAATTTTACGGCGGATTAAAAGCAGCAACTCAATATTTAACCGAACATGAAATTACCGTTATGCGTGATTCGGTTGCAAAAATCGGCAATAGTTTTTATTTGGTCGGCAGAGAAGATCTTACAATAAACAATGTTCGTCCGCGTAAAAAACTTTCTGAATTAATGGAACAGGTTGATAATAACTTTCCCGTAATTTTAATGGATCATCAACCGTTTAATTTGCATGAAGCATCTGATAATAAAGTTGATCTTCAACTTTCGGGACATACGCATCACGGTCAGCTTTGGCCATTTAATTTTATAACGAAAGCAGTTTACGAAGTAAGTTGGGGATATAAGAAAAAAGAAAATACGCACATTTATGTTTCAAGCGGATTTGGCGGTTGGGGGCCACCGATTAGAACCGGAAACAGACCCGAAATTTTGTACATAACTTTGAATTTTGAATAGAATTTAATTTGAATAGTATTATTTAAATTTAATTTTATTATTAATATATGAATTGTGTAACGGCAGGAGATTTAATTTGGCTAAACATTTAATTGTTGGTGCAACAGGCGGACTTGGATGGGCAATAGCAAAAACTTTATCGGAAAAAGGCGAACAAGTTGTTGCATTTGCCAAAAACAAAGCAAAAGCGGAAGTTGTACTTTCCGAATTTTCAAACATTGAAATTATTCAAGGTAATGCCGGAAAATTGGAAGATGTTGAAAACGCACTGCAAGGATGCTCTTCTTTATTTTACTGCATAAATATTCCTTATTCTGAATGGGAAGAAAAATCACGCAAATTTTTAAGCGTTTCATTGGAAGCCACCGTAAAACACAATGCAAAATTTATTTTTCCGGGAAATGTTTACGTTTTCGGAAAAGCACAGACTTTAACCGTAAAAGAAAATCACCCGCATGATGCAGAAACAAAAAAAGGCAAAATCAGAATTGATATGGAAAGAATGATTTCAATTGCCGCCGAAGAAAAAGGATTAAATTACGCAATAATAAGAATGCCGGATTTTTACGGACCATTTGTTATAAACGGATTGTATGATAAACTTTTTGAAAATGCTTTAAAAGGTGAAGCTTTAACTTGGTACGGCGCTTTGGATGTTCCAATGGAATTTATTTATATTGAAGATGCCGGACAAGCAATGGTTGAAGCCGGACTTTCTAATAAATCAAATGAAAAAGTTTTTAACGTTCCGGGACACAGCATCACAACTCCGCGCGAATTTTTAAGTGAAATTGTTCGTCAAAGTTTCAAAAATTCAAAAATAAAAAGTATAAAATCGCCGGTTGCATTTACCATTGTAGGATTTTTCAATTCGCAGGCACGTGAATTTAAAGAGCTTTTATATTTGAAAAAAGAAAGATTTATTTTGGATGGAACACATTACAAATTCACATTTGGAACAGTTCCCGCAACTCCTTATCCATTAGGAATTAAAAAGACATTACGCTGGTTCAGAAATTTCGATTTGAAAAAATTAAAAACTTTAAGCAGTAAATAAAAAAAGCCGTCACAAAAATGACGGCTTTTTTATTTTAATTATACAAGTTTAATCTTGCTAAAATATTTTCCCTGTCTTTGTTTTGCCTTAACAAGTAAATCATAATCTTCATTACTAATTTGTACATATTCCAATTTTATATTGAATTTTTTAATTGCAAGATTTTTCCAAGACTTTGACTCTTCAAAAATTAATTTATCATATATTTTTTTATCAACAAAGATTAACTTTTTCGTAAAAGTTTCTCCTTTTAATTTTTCAAACAGAATCATTTTTAGAATATCTTGAGAAATTTTCTGTCTTTGAGCAGATTTTAAATTTTCTATTCCGGCATATATTTCCGCAATAACTTTCTTTTCATCCGAAAAACCATCAAAACAAAATTTTACATTTTCTATAAAAATTGTTTCCGGTTTTAACCCAATTTTTTTAAGAACAGTTTTTTCAATTTCTTTTTGAACATAGGAATCTGAATCTTTCATAAAAAATTTATTTTATTTTCTAAATTCTAATTTTATAATTTGTAATTTTCCTTGTCCGGAATCTAAAAAATCTTATCTTCTTAAATTTTTCCATTTTTAATTTTCCATTACTTAACCAGCATCATTTTTTTAGATTGAATGAAATTGCCGGATTTAATTTGATAAATGTAAATTCCTGATGATAAATTACTTGAATTGAACGTAACGAAATTTGTTCCGGCAATTTGATCTTCATTAACCAAAACTGCAACGGTTTCGCCAAGTAAATTAAACACTTTTAACTCTACAAATCCCGATTGCGGAAGATCATATTTTATTGTTGTAGCCGGATTAAAAGGATTCGGATAATTTTGATATAACGTATATTCCTGCGGAATTTGATTTTTGTTTCCCGTATCCGAAAGTATATCAGCAAATTTTGTTCTGCTTGATTGAATTGCATTTTGCAAATGAAGCAGACTATCACCGGCGGCAAGCACAAAGGCAATATCAACTGAATCATTTACCACCAAATTTATTGGTCCCGCAGCAAATACCATTGAAATATCTCCGAAAGCTCTTGTTTTATTTAATCCGTTTGAAAGTGCTGTCCATTTTTCCTGATTTGTAAATCCATCATAAATTTGAAATCCCGTATCGCCCGCATTATTTATTGCATAAAAATTTACGGTTTGATCTGTTAAAAGTGCAGTCCCTACATGAGTTTTCGGTTCTCCGCCAATGTGATTTACATAAGCAAAATTATAATCGGAATTATACCTTGCCGAATCATTTTGCCCTGATCCTTCTTCCAGATCCCAATCCAAGAATAAACCTGCGTGCAAATTATTTATATCAGCCCCGGAATTATTGATGATCTTATAATTCAAAATTACAAAATCATTGTAAGCTTCATCGGCATAGGAAAAAGTTTTTTGCTTTACCGTAATTCCGATTTTTGCTGTTCCGGCGCTGTTATCATTAAATATTGAATAAGTTTCCTGATCGGCAACCGGTCCGGGAATTAGCAATTGAATAGGAAGTGTATTTTGAAAATCCCTGTTTCTTTGTGAATTATTTTCACCACGAGCAGCATCGGAAATTTTTGTTGCAGAAACTCCTGCCAAAAACGCTCCTTCAAAAAGAAGATTTTGCCCTTCTTTGTATTTAAATCCTTCTCCTTGTTTATTATCAGGAAAATCATTGAATCCGATATTTCCCGCGCCGGTTATTGAAACATCAACATTACTTGCGTTTTGAGTTCTGTAAGTCGGATTTATCAAAATTATAAGCCATTGATAATCTTCGTAATTTCCGTCTTTATATTTCAACAAAAATCTTGCTGTGTAATTATCGGGAGTTGATGCGCTTATAACAAATTTAAATTGATTTGAAGAATTTATAACCGAATCCATTGTTGAAATTGAGCCGAAATTTAAAGTGGGATTTGAAACCGTAACATATTGATCTTTACTTTCCAAAGTAACCGAAAGATTTGAAGTTGGATTTAGATAATTTCTGAATTTTGCAAAAACCGAAATTTCTTCGCCGCGTTCAAAAGATCCGTTTCCGTTACCGCCGGGAGCAGCATCGCTGTAATCTATAAAATATGCTCTTACCGATTTTGAATTTACATTGTTCAAAGCTTTAAAAGCATTTATTCTTCCTTTGCCTAATTGAAATTCAAATCCGGCATTTAAATTATCAATTGAATCGGTATTTACTCTAACTTGTTCAGCAATTTGAAGCGGATTATAATTAGGGAATTTTGCCGCAACCAAAGCCGCTAATCCCGCAACCAAAGGTGAAGCCATAGAAGTTCCGCTTAAAGTTGCGTAAGTATCATTTTGCCAGGTTCCGTAAATTGATGAACCCGGAGCCATAACATCAACCGAAATTCCGAAGTTAGAAAAAGATGATCTTCTATCGGTATTTGTAGAAGAAGCAACCGATAAAACTCCTTCATAACCGGATGGATAATGCATACTTGAAGAATTTTCATTTCCGGCAGCGCCGACAATTAAAGATCCCAATGAAACTGCATGACTTATAACTTCCTGTCCTAATCTTGAAAAGCTTGATCCCCCCCAGCTTGCATTAATAATTTTTGCTCCGTTTTCAGCAGCGTAAGCAATTCCTTCATAGCCGTAAACCACGTATGGACTTCCGTTATCATCTCTGAAATTATTTATCGAAGTTTTTACAGCCATCAATTTTGAATTATAACCTATTCCCGCAACACCAATTGAATTATTGGTTGTTGCCGCGGCAATTCCCGCAACGTGAGTTCCGTGATCCGGCGCATCTTCATTCGGATCATTATCGGCAACGCCTTCAAATCCGCCGAAATCCCAGCCGCGTACATCATCAATATATCCGTTGTTATCATCATCAATTAAATTATTCGGGATTTCTTGTTTATTTCTCCAAATATTTGCAGCAAGATCCGGATGATCCCAATCAATTCCCGTATCAACAATTCCGATCACCACATTTGAATCGCCCTTGGAAATCTCCCATGCTTCTTCGGCCTTAATTGTTTTTAAATACCATTGCTGAGAGTAATTTGGATCGTTAGGAACAAAATCAATTTTGTAAATAAATTTCGGTTCCGCCCATTCAATTTTGCTTTGTTCACTTAATCTTTTTGCAACTTCAACCGGATCTTCACCGGAATTATATTTGATGGAAAAAATATTTTCTAAATTTCTTTCAGGACTTTTGAAAATTTGTTCTGCTTCAACTACATTTTCAATTTTTAATTTTTGAAGAAGAAGATTTACGGCATCAATTTTATTTCCGCCTTGCTTTTTCAGACTTTCATTTTTGAATTTTACAACAACAACATTTGACAAATAAATATCATCACCTTTTTGTAAAACTTTTTGAGTTAAATTTTGAGCAAATAAATTTGCAGATAAAGCTAAAATTAAAATTACGCCGTAAATTAAATTTTTCATTTTAAAATCCTGATTTATAAATTTTTATCCTGATCTTATGAAGATTTTGCTTCGTAAATATTATTTTTATCGTTAACATCCGGAATAATTCCGCTGCCTAATTTTACGGATTTTATTATTTTGTCTGATTTAATTTCAACGGAAAATTCTTTGTTTCCGTTTTTCCAAACCGATGCGTTTTTGTATTCTTTTGATGTTGAGCCATCCGTAAATTCAATATTTAATTCAACCGGTAAAGGAAGATTACCTATTTTTTCAACAATTATTTTTGCCGTTCCGTTCTCTGCACTTACATTTTTAATTGCTAAATCTCCGAACCCGGATTCAAAAAACCAAGGTTTCCAAAACCATGAAAGATCTTCTTTTACAACATCGTTAAAAGTGAAAAAGAAATCGTAAGGAAGTGGATGTTTTTCATTCCAGCGATCTATATATTCTCGTAAAGCATTGTCAAAAACTTTTTCGCCCAAAGCATCGCGCAAAAATCTGTAGGCTTCGGCAGAACGACCGTAAGCCGCTAATCTGTAAGAAGGTCCGCGCATCAAATTTGAAGGGGTCATTAAAGGAAGTTCGTGTTCATAGCCGGCAGATTTTGCATAACCTGCGCTGTTTCGTGAAATTGGATCATAACTCGGTTCCATCATATTTTGCATTTTATACGGAATCATAACCGCCCAGCCTTCATCCATCCATGCATATTTTTTTTCATTAATTCCCATATAAAACGGAAAATATGTGTGCGCAATTTCGTGCGAAGTTACGTGAACTGTGCTTGCTCTGCTTTCAAAAGAACCGTCGTTTACCATCATAACAAATTCCATTCCGCCCGAGCCGTTAAAAACAGTCATTGTTGGAAATGGATAAGGAACTGCGGGAAAATCAAATGAAAGCATTTCGATTGTCTTTTGTGAAAGTTCCGCGACTTCATAAAAATCTTTTGATTCGGGATTGTAAGCCGCAGAAATTAAAACTCTGCGTTTTGAATTTTTGTCAACTTCTAAACTTGTTGCATCCCAAAGATATTTGCTGCTTGCAGCAAAAGTAAAATCCGGAACTTTTTCCGCTATAAATTTCCAAATGTTTTTTTCTTTTCCTTTGAAATTTGATTTGCGCAAATTTTCTTTATCAATGATTTTTACAATTTCATTTGAAGTGTGCGCTTTTTTGAATTTTGCCAGAATATCTTCATTAAAAATTTCTTCCGCGTTTTGAAGTTCGCCGGTTGCCCAAACAGTCATTTTTGCGGGCGCGGTAATTTCAACATCATAATTATTGAAGTCGTTGTAAAATTCAACTTGTCCGCTGTAAGGAATTTTATCCCAGCCGTCAACATCATCATAAACCGAAATTTGCGGATACCAATAAGCCACAAAAAAAGTTGAATCGCCGTAAGTTCCCATTCTTATTCCGCCTTCTTTCGGCATTGTGAAATTCCATTCGGCTTGAATTTCAGTTTTTGAATTCGGAAGAATTCTATTTTCTAATTTGATTGATAAATTTGTGTTGCTGAAATTTGCGAGTTCTCTGTTATTAAGATCAACTTCTTTTCCGTTGATGAGAAGTTTTGTTAAAATCATTCCGTCATTTAAAGATTCTTCGGGCATTTCAAAATCGCGAACGGAACTTTTTTTATTAATATTTTGAAGAAGTCTGATCACGATTTGATTTAAAGTATCGGGACTTTCATTAAAATATTCGATCGTTTCGCTTCCGCTAATAATTCTTGAAACCGGTTCAACATCAACTTTAATTTTGTAGTTTGAGCGGTTTTGCCAATAGTTTTTTCCGGGAGTTCCATCGTAATTTCTGATATTATTTTCGTAAGATTTTTTAACATTTACCGGAATGTAAATTTGATTTGATTGAGAGTAGATTAAAGAATTTGAAATAAAAAAGATAAGAATTAGTACAAGACTTTTCATGATTCCTCTTTAAAAAATAATTAATCTTAATATAAAAAATTAGTTTTAAAGATTTGAGGGAAAAAATGAAATAAACGTATTTTTAATTTTTGATTTTGAGTAATAAAAAAGCCGTCTGATTCTGAACAAGCCAGAATGACGGCTTTTTATTTCTGATTTTAAAATTTTTATTTTTATAAAATTTGTCATTCCGGCAAAGTCCGGAATCTGACAAATTCTCAAGTTCTCATTTTCTAAACTTCTTAATTACTTAAGTAATACTAATTTTTTTGATTGAATAAAACTTCCGGCTTTAATTGTGTAGAAATAAATTCCGCTTGATAAATTACTGCCATCAAAATTAACCGAATGATTTCCGCTCTGTTTAAATTCATTTACTAAATTAGCAACTTCTTTTCCAAGCAAATCATAAACTTTTAGTTCTACAAATTCGCTATTAGGAATTGAATATAAAATTGTAGTTGTTGGATTAAATGGATTTGGATAATTTTGAGAAAGTAAATAATTAAATTTTGAAATATCATTTTCTAAAATTGTAGTAACAGGAAATTTTACATTTCCGCTATTCTGGTTATCGTGCTGAAATTTAGGCCAAGAGCTATTTGCATAGCTGTTGTTTTCGATTTTGTAGGCCAATAAACCGGTATGCTCAACTGCAACAATAATCAAACTATCAGATGTAATTACAGGAGAAGGTTCTAATACACCTCCATCAGTTTTCCATTTAAGAGTTCCATCACGGTTTATTGCCAAAAGTCCGCGACCATTAGTTCCAATATAAATTGTTCCATCTTTACCTATTGTAGCAGAAGAAAAGGTAAAACCCAAATCATATTCCCACTTTAGTGTACCATCCGGGTTTATTGCAGAAAGTTTATGATTGCCAACGTAAATAGTTCCGTCTTCATCAATGGTTGGAGAATTTCCAGAAACTCCCCCGATAAAGTAATCCCACTTTTTTGTTCCATCAGGATTTAATGCGTAGAGCGTTGAATCATCACAAGCAAAGTAAACTGTTCCGTCGCTTCCAACTGCAGGAGAAGATAACCATCTGTTTCTTGTTTTAAATTCCCACTTTTTTGTTCCATCTTCTTCATTTATTGCATAAAAAGTAGAGTCAGAAGAACCTATATAAACGACTCCATTTCTTATTGCTGCCGATGAATAACCAACTCGTTCTCCTAAAGGATAAGACCAATTTATTTCACCTTTTTCGTTAAAAGCGTGTAAATTACCATCTCCCGCGCCGTAATAAATATTTCCCGAAGCACTTATAGCGGGAGAACATCTATTCATATATTTCGCCTCAAAATCATCATACTTCCATTTTAAAGTGCCATCAGGACTTAACGCATAAAGTTGTCCCAATCTATCTCCAACATAAACAATTCCATCTTTTCCAATTACAGGAGATTCAAACCATTCTGTACTATTAAATTCCCATTTTTTACTTCCATCAGGATTTAATGCATAAAATTCATAGAACGCACCCCAATATATAGTTCCATCATTTTCAACCGCCGGAGCTGAAAAAGGAGAAAAGTTGCCTTTTAAGAAGCTCCACCTTAAGGTACCCACATCCTGAGCAAAAGAAATACTACAAAGAAGAAAAGCAAAAATTAGAGAGAGTAATTTCATTTCACCACCTTTATTGTATTAAATATAAATTTTTATATGAAATGATCTTGTTAAGAATTTTAGAAGAGACTGTTTTTAAGGAATGAAACATTTTTTACACCCCAAAATTTCTTTAAGAATAAACTTACTCTTATTAAAATTAATTTTTAATAAATATTTTTGAACAGCGGTTCATCTAAAGCAAAGATAAATTAAAATGCAGAATTAAGCAAAAAACATTTATTTAAGTATTTAATAAACTTGAAGACTGATTTAACAAAAAAAGCCGTCTGATTCTGAATCCCGATTTAATCGGGATAGAATGACGGCTTTATTAAATATTTAAATTTTAATTTCCAATTTGTCATTCCGGCTTGTCCAGCCTGCCCCGATTTTATCGGGGGAATCTTTTTTCTGTATTCGGAAAGATTCCCGACGCGTTTCACTTGCGGGAATGACAAAATTCTTATTTACTCACATTGCTATTTTCTCACATTCTAAACTACTTTTTCGTTGCTTCCAAAGCATTTTCAATGCATGCAATTATATCATTTACGTTTTCAATTCCGACTGAAAGTCTTACCAATCCATCAGAAATTCCGGCGGCTTCTCTTCCTTCTTTTCCCATTGATGCGTGAGTCATACTTGCTGGATGCTGAATTAGAGTTTCAACTCCGCCAAGACTTACGGCCAATTGACAAAGTGTAACGTTGTTCATCATTTTTTCGCCGGCTTCATATCCGCCTTTTAATTCAAATGATAAAACTCCGCCGTGACCTTTATGCTGTTTTTTTGCAATTTCATATTGAGGATGTGATTGAAGTCCGGGATATAAAACCCAGGAAACCAACGGATGTTTTTCCAAATATTCAGCAACTTTTTGAGTATTTTCGTTATGGCGTTCCATTCTTATTGCCAAAGTTTTTATTCCGCGGTGAACCAAGAATGAATTGAACGGATCAATAACTCCGCCGGTTTGATTTAAAACTTTTCTGAATCTTGAATAAGTTTCTTCATCTTTTACAACAACAATTCCGGCAACAACATCCGCGTGTCCGTTTAAAAATTTGGTCATACTATGAAGAATTACATCAGCGCCGAATTCAAACGGTCTTTGTAATGCCGGAGATAAAAATGTATTATCAACAACTAATTTTGCGTTATTTTCGTGAGCAATATCGGCACAAGCTTTTAAATCAGTAACTGTGCAAGTCGGATTTGCGGGAGTTTCAACATAGATCATTTTTGTATTCGGCTTTACCGCTTTTTTTACTTCTTCAATTTTGGAAGTATCAACAAAAGTTGATTCAATTCCGAAATCAGCCATAACGGTTTTAAGTAAAGTTGTGGTCGGGCCGTAAACAATTGATGAGCAAACAACGTGATCACCTTGTTTTAACATTGCCGCAAAAACGGTATGAACCGCAGCCATTCCACTTGCACAACCTAAAGCTTTGTATCCGCCTTCTAAGGCCGCAACAGCATCTTCCATTGCAATAATTGTAGGATTCGCCATTCTTGTGTAAATAAATCCTTTTTCTTTTCCCGCAAAAAGATCAGCACCATGTTCTGCCGATTCAAATCTGAATGTTGATGTTTGATAAATTGGAGGAACTACAGGACCAAATTCATATTCCCCGATTCCGCCGTGAACGCATGTTGTTTCAAAATTTTCAAATTTAGTTTTCATATAATTTTAAATTTAGTTTAAAAATGATAAACCCTATCTTTTGGATAGGGTCAAATTAATTTATTATTATTTTGATATTTATCGTTTAGAATTTCCATTGAAAAATGATTTGTTAGAACTATGGAAATTAACTCCGAAAATATTTCTTTTAATGAAAGAATTTTATTTGTGTTTTTATATTCTACTGCTTCAAGCATACAAAAAAATTTTTACTACTTTATATTTTACAGTTTTTAAAATACGAATTTATAATATTGATATCTACTTTGACAAATTAATTTTCTTTTTGAAATATCAACTTCCGTGAATGCCTGAATTACATTTAATTTTTGAATTAAAAGTAATGAATTTTTTACTGTTCAAACCAACTTTTTAAAATAAAAAGTCCCGGGTTTCCCCGGGACTTAATTTACTATTTATACTATAAACATTAGTTTACATTTCAAGTTGTGCTTCGGGATTTTCAGTTTCGACAATTGCATCAACTTCTTCGTCTTCGGAAATTACGCGTGCAATTGCGGCAATATTATCATTGTCGTTCAATCTGATCAATCTGACGCCTTGTGTATTTCTTCCCATTACGCGCAAATCTTTAACCGCTTGTCTTATTACCATTCCTTGTTCGGTAATTATAACTAATTCATCATTATCGTTAACTTCACGAACAGCGATCATTTTTCCGTTTCTTTCATTGGTTTTGATCGTGATAATTCCTTTTCCGCCGCGTCTTGTAATTCTGTAATCGTTAATATCAGAGCGTTTTCCAAATCCTTTATCTGAAACAACAAGAATTGTAGAGGCTCTGCTTATTACAATTGCGCCGACTACAACATCGCCTTTTCCTAAAGTTATTCCTCTTACTCCGGTTGCGGTTCTTCCCATATCACGAACGTCTTTTTCGTTAAAGCGGATTGCAATTCCGTTTCTTGTACCGATAACTATGTCGTTATTTCCGTCTGTGCGTTTTACTTCAATAAGTCTATCGCCTTCAACAAGATTTATAGCAATTATTCCGCCTTTTCTTACATTTGAATAAGCAGAAAGTGCTGTTTTTTTAACGGTTCCCTGTTCAGTTACCATTACAAGAAATTTATCTTCGCTGAATTCTTTAACTGAAAGGAATGCTGTAATTTTTTCATCTTTTTCTTTTTCGATAAGATTCAAGATTGATCTTCCGCGTGTTGCTCTTCCTGATTCCGGAATTTCATGAACTTTAAGCCAATAACATTTTCCTTTATCGGTAAAGAACATTATGTAATTATGAGTTGATGCTATAAACATGTGTTCAATAAAATCATCATCTTTTGTTCCCGCTCCGGTAACACCTTTTCCGCCGCGTCCTTGTCTGCGGTAACCACTTACGGGGAATCTTTTTATAAATCCGTTATGAGAAATTGTAACTACAACATCTTCTTCAGCAATTATATCTTCCAAAGAAAATTCTTTATAATCACGAATTATATCGGTTCTTCTTTCATCGCCGTATCTTTGTTTAATTTCCTGAAGTTCGGTTGTAATTATGTGATAGCGTTTTTCTTCGCTTTCCAAAATTCCTCTTAATTTTTCGATCAATTTGATAACTTCTTTATATTCATCTTCTATTTTCTTTCTTTCCAGGCCGGTCAATCTTTGCAAACGCATATCAAGAATTGCTTTTGCCTGAATTTCGGAAAGTTTGAATTTGCGCATCAAATTTACTCTGGCGGTTTCGGTATCACGCGATTTTTTGATGGTTTCGATAACTTCATCAATATTATCAAGCGCAATAATGTAGCCTTCCAAAATGTGAGCGCGTCTTTCGGCAGCATCAAGTTCAAATTGTGTTCTTCTGACAAGCACTTCCATTCTATGTTCAATAAAATGGCTCATCATTTCTTTTAAGGTTAGTACTTTCGGAATGCCGTTAACAAGCGCAAGCATAATTACGCCAAAGGTAATTTGCATTTGCGTATGTTTGAAAAGCTGATTCAAAACAACTTCGGGTTGCGCATCTCTTTTTAATTCAATAACAATACGCATTCCGTCTCTATCGGATTCATCCCTTAAGTTAGAAATATCATTTATTTTACCTTCGCGAACAAGTTCAGCAATCTTTTCAATTAAATTTGCTTTGTT
Organism: uncultured Melioribacteraceae bacterium; assembly: GCA_965365345.1. Classification (GTDB taxonomy): domain Bacteria; phylum Bacteroidota; class Ignavibacteria; order Ignavibacteriales; family SURF-24; genus CBDUBH01. The sequence goes on along the minus strand of CBDUBH010000001.1, from coordinate 66,828 downwards.
TACCTGATACGGAAGTTCGGTAACAATAATATTTTCCCTGTCGTTTTTCAAAGTTTCTACGTTTGCTTTGGCACGAACTACAACTCTTCCTCTTCCGGTTAGATAGGCATCTTTTACACCTTCATAACCGAAAATAATTCCGCCTGTTGGAAAATCCGGAGCGGTAATATATTTCATCAATTGTTCTGATGAAAGATCGGGTTTTTTAATTAAAGCAACCAAACCATCAACAACTTCGGTTAAATTGTGAGGAGGAATGTTTGTTGCCATTCCCACCGCAATTCCGTTTGAACCGTTTACTAAAAGATTAGGTAAATATGAAGGAAGTACTTTTGGTTCCTGTAATGATTCATCAAAATTTGATGCAAAATCAACAGTGTTTTTATCTAAATCGCGAAGCATTTCATCGGCAATTCTTGCTAATCTTGCTTCAGTATAACGCATTGCCGCAGGTGAATCACCATCAACAGAACCGAAATTACCTTGTCCATCAACCAAAGGATAACGTAGTGACCAATCCTGCGCCATACGGACCATTGAATCGTAAACTGCAGTATCGCCATGCGGATGGTACTTACCTAAAACTTCACCCACGATTCTCGCGGATTTTTTATAAGGTTTATTATATTGAACACCTAATTCATACATTCCGTAAAGAACTCTGCGATGCACCGGTTTTAATCCATCGCGTACATCAGGCAATGCGCGCGAAACAATGACCGACATCGCATAATCAATATAGGACGATCTCATTTCTTCTTCTAATGAAACCGGTACTATTTTTTCAAAAATTGTTGCCATATTATATTTTATTCCTTTTGAATTTTACTTTTATTGAACTACTTACACATCCAGATTACGAACATATTTTGCATTCTTTTCGATAAATTCTCTTCTCGGTTCAACCGCATCGCCCATTAAAGTTTCAAAAACTTTATCGGCTGCAGCTGCACTTTCAATACTTACCTGCAAAATTGTTCTTGTTTCAGGATTCATAGTTGTAGCCCAAAGTTGTTCGGGATTCATTTCTCCCAAACCTTTATAGCGTGATATTTGAACTCCTTTCGGCATTCCGTCTGCATCAACGCCTTCATCATTTCCGTTTCCGTTTGCTCTGTATCTTTTTAAAACCGAATCTCTTTCTTCATCATCAAAAGCATAAACTTCTTCTTTGCCTTTTTTTATTTTATAAAGCGGCGGCTGAGCGATATAAACTTTTCCCGCAGTTAATAAATCTTTCATATGACGATATAAAAAAGTTAAAAGCAAAGTTCTGATGTGACTTCCATCAACATCCGCGTCAGTCATGATAATAATTTTTCCGTAACGGGATTTTTCATGATTAAAATCTATTCCGATTCCCGCGCCGATTGCTGCGATCATTGCTTTTATTTCGTTATTTTCAAGAATTTTGTTCAGTTTTGCTTTTTCAACATTTAATATTTTTCCGCGTAACGGTAGAATTGCCTGAAATCTTCTATCTCTGCCTTGTTTTGCTGAACCGCCCGCAGAATCACCTTCAACGATATACATTTCGCAATGTTCGGGATCTGTAATTGAGCAATCGGCAAGTTTACCGGGCAGGCGCATTGTATCCAAAGCATTTTTTCTTCTTACAAGATCGCGCGCTTTTCTTGCGGCTTCTCTTGCTTCTGCCGCGCGTAAACATTTTTCAATTATCTTTTTTCCAACTGCAGGATTTTCTTCTAAAAATTCCGCTAATTTTTCACCTACAATACTTTCCACAACTGATTTTACTTCGCTGTTACCGAGTTTTGTTTTTGTTTGTCCTTCAAATTGCGGCTCGGCAACTTTTACTGAAATTACTGCAGTTAAACCTTCTCTGAAATCATCACCAGTAAGATTGATTTTTCCTTCTTTCAGAATTCCGTTTTTGTAAGCATAATTATTCAAGGTTCTTGTTAAAGCGGTTTTAAATCCAACAAGATGAGTTCCGCCTTCATGAGTGTTAATATTATTTACGTAAGAACAAATATTTTCTGAATATGAATCGCTGTATTGAAACGAAACTTCAACGGGAGTATTATCTCTTTCGCCTTCAACGTACACAGGTTTGTGAAGCGCTTCTCTTGTTTCATCAAGATATTTTACAAATTCAACTATTCCGCCTTTGAAGTGAAAAGTTTGATCTTCGCCGCCTTCACGTTCATCTTTTATCTGAATTGAAACTGTTTTATTCAAATAAGCTAATTCACGCATTCTTTCTGCAAGAATTTCAAATTTGAACTTTGTTGTCTTAAATATTTCTTTATCAGGCATGAATTTTACTGTTGTTCCGGATTCGCCTTTTTTGGTTGTTCCAATTTCTTTAACAGAATATTTCGGAGCTCCTCTTTCATATTCCTGCTGATAAATTTTTCCGTCTTTTTTAACTGTAACCAAAAGATATTCGGAAAGTGCGTTTACAACCGAAACTCCAACTCCGTGCAAACCACCGGAAACTTTGTAAGTATTTTTATCGAATTTTCCGCCTGCGTGAAGTACTGTCATTACAACTTCAAGAGCAGAGCGTTTTTCTTCGGGATGAATATCAACGGGAATTCCGCGTCCGTTATCTTCCACCGAAACACTTTCATCAGCGTGAATTACAACTACTATTTTATCTGCATAACCTGCTAATGCTTCATCAATACTATTATCAACTACTTCATTTACAAGATGATGAAAACCGCGCGAACCGACATCACCAATGTACATTGCCGGTCTTTTTCTAACAGCTTCCAATCCTTTCAGAACATTGATATTTTTTGCTGTATAATTATTTTCTGCTTTTACTTGTGTCAAAGCGTTTACCTTTATTTTGTTTTACAATTTCTATATTTCAAGAGTAAGATTAAGATTATGATCAAGACTCATTTTTTTACTTTCTTAATCTTAATCCTGATCTTACTCTTTTTTTCTATGCTAAAAACTTTACAGCTTTTATAATTTTATCTTTGAAATAATCATTAATTTTATCAACCATAATTTGTTGTTTGAATTTCAATTCACTGCGCCAAACCGAATTTTCAACCGATAGAAATAAAATATTTTTTTCAACTTTTACCGGCTTTGCAATTTTTTTAAGATCTGGAAATATTTCATCAAATTTTGCAACAAGATCTGCTTTTTTAACGCTTTCCCTGAAATTATTCAAAGATTGATCTTTATTAAAAATTTCACCAAAACTTTTGAAGTCATCCATAAATTGCTTCTCCGTTTTGAATTTTTATCACAGCATCATTTTCGGATCTGCTTAAATAAGAAAAATTTGAAAGATCGGTTAAAGTCACGAATGCTTGTCCAATTTCTTTTAAATACGCACTAATTTTTCCTGCTCTGAATGCGTCAAGTTCGCCAAAAACATCATCCATCAAAAAAATAGGGATGCGCGCAAGTTTATCTTTCAAATAAAAGAATTGCGCAAATCTTAGTGTAATTTGAAAAGTTTTGTTTTGTCCTTGTGAACCGTATTTTTTCAGATCATTTTTATTTATGCTGAAAATAAAATCATCGCGATGCGGACCAACCAAATTTGTTGCGCGGCGAAGTTCATCTTCTCTTTTTTCTTCAAGCAATTTTATAAATTCTTTTTCCACATTTGCCGGATTTTCAACCCGGCTGCCATTAAAATAACTGTAATTTATCTCAGGCTCTTCTTTTTCATCAAGAACAATTCTGTACGAATCTTTTACATATTCATTAAAATCTTTTATAAAATTGATTCTGTGTTTGATCACTTCGGAACCTGTTTGAGCCAACCTTGTTGACCATGCATCAAGCTGCAAAAAGAGATTCCGGTTTTGATTTTCTTTTATTTGCGAAAGCAGTGAAGATCTTTGGCGGAGAGTTTTATTGTATTCGAGTAAAATTTTCAAGTAAGTTCCGCTTGCTTGCGAAATTACGGAATCAACAAACTTTCTTCTGTCCCCCGGCGTACCTTGCGTAATTGCATGATCTTCCGGCGTTAAAATTACAACCGGAAATTTGCCTATGACTCCCGCTGCCCTGTGAATCTGTTTTCCATCCAAAAAAAAATATTTTTTATTTTCTTCGGATGTATAATAAACGCGAACAATATCTTCGGTCAAATCTTTAAATCCGCCTTTGATCTCGAAATAGTTTTCATTAAAATTTACTATTTCGTTATCAGAGGCGGAGTTATAACCTTTTGTTGTGCAAAGATAATATATTGCTTCCAAAACGGATGTTTTTCCTTGTCCGTTTCCGCCAACTATGTAATTTATGTTGTTCGAAAAATTAATTTCGGTATTTTTATGAATTCGAAAGTTCTTTAATTCGATATTTTTTAAAATCATTTTTAGCTATTTAAACGAACAGGCATTAACAACAACATCAATTCTTCATTTTCTTTTTGTTTATCCGGAACAACAACCACCGCTTTTGTAGGCGAATTAAGTTTGAAAATAACTTCATCGCTCGGCAAGTGATTTAAAACATCATTTACATAACCTGAATTAAATCCGATTTCCATCGGGTCGCCTTTATATTCGCATTGAATACTTTCTTTTGCAAATGAACCCTGATCAATATCTTCTGCGGAAACTTCCAGATTGTTATTGGAAATTGAAAATTTAACTTTTCTTGAATTTGATGCGGCAAAGATCAACATTCTTTTTATCGCACTTAAAAGGTCGCTTGTTTTTATTTTTAGAAAATTTTCATTTTCCAATGGAATTACGCTTGTATAATCAGGATATTTTTGCCCGATCAATCTTGTAATAAATTCAACATCGCCAACGTTAAAAGAAATATGAGTTTTGCTTAAAAGAATTTTTACATCTTTTTCTTCTAAAATCTTTACCAAAACTGAAATTGCTCTTTCAGGAACGATGTATTGACTTAAAACTCCTGATTTTACATTCTTTTTAAGCATGTTTACAAGTCTGTGACCGTCAGTTGTAACAAAACGCAAACCTTCATCCGTAAATTCGAATAACGTTCCTGTCATAGCCGGACGCATATCTTCTTTGCTCATTGCAAAAGAAGTTTGATCAATTGCTTTTTTAAGTTCCAATCCGGGTAAAACAAGTTCGCCGATTTTTTCTTTTTCTGTTTCTTCAGTAGGGAAAGTAGGAACTTCTGGAAATTCTTCCGGCTGCAGATAACTGATAGTGTAAACACCATTATCGGTCTTTAAGTTTACTTTTCCATTATCAGAAACATTAAAAAGAATAGTGGTTTCTTGAAGCGATTTTACAATATCAAAAAGAAGTTTTGCAGGAACAACAATTTTAAGATTTTCTTCTGATACAACGTTTAATGAAGATTTTAGCGCAATCTCCAAATCGGTTGCATAAATTGTTAACAAACCGTCTTTAAGATCGAAAAGAAAATTTTCCAAAATAGGCATCGGCGTGCGAGAAGGAATTGCGGGAATAACTTTGTTTAGAAGTTTTTCGAAGGCTTTACTGTTTACCTTGAATTCCATTTAAAATCTCCAAATTAAATTGCAAAAATATTAAAAATTTCTATCATTTTCAATGTTTTTAAATGTTAATGGGTTCACTTTACGGGCTTATTTTCAATGATTTCAGTGCAAATTTTAATGCACTTTATTTCACTTTTTTACGATAAATATTTTACCGGAAATTAATGCCTTTTTTAATCAAAAAAACAGCTGAATAATAAAAATAATTAACCTTTTAACATACTTAAAAATTAATTGAAATATTAAAATTTAAATTAAATAATTGATTTAATTTTGAAAATGAAGGGAAAGATCATTTAAACTTTTTCTTAAATTCTTTTATAAATTCTTTTGGGATCGGATTATATTCATTATTAAATTCAAAATCTTTTTCTTCACCTGTAAATTCAAGCGAAATTTTCATTTTTTTCGATTCCGGAAAAATTAAGCGGTCTTTTATTTCAAAAATTGCGTCTGTGTGAATTTTTCCGGTTCCTTTAGGAAATTTCTGCTTAGCTGATTTTTTTGCTTCGTTTTCATTTTCCGCAACAATTACCGAATAAGTATGAATTTCGCCGAAAATATTTTCATCGTATGCGCCAAGATTTACAAAGTAAAGTTTTTTGGAGTTTAAGGGAATTTCAAAATTTTCATCAACTAAATTTATTTTGTATCCGTTTGCGTGCGAAATTTCAGAATATGAATCAATATGAAGTCCATCGGGAATTCCGAACCAATTTTCTAAAAGTGAATTGTAAGTTGATTGAATTGATTCTGCCGCAACAAAAACCATATCGTGAATTTCGGTATTGCTGTTTTTTGTATTTCCGCCAAGAAGAATTGCAAATAGTTTCATTTTGTTCAATTTAGAATGTAGAATTTTTTTTAATTAAAAGATGTAAAGATTTAAAGATAGAAAAATGAAAAGATTTAAAAATTGTAATAATCAAAAATATCTAAATAATTTTTAAAATTTGCGCGATTTTGTATTTGTTAGCAAAATATAAATAACCCAAATTTAGTAGAGATGAAGCATGCTACGTCTCTACATTTTAATTGACAATAAATATTTTTTTATAATGAAATTGAAATTCATAATTTAAGACAAAGATTTCTCACTTCGTTCGAAATGACAACAGAAAAATTTTTTATCTTTGAATCTTTTCATCTTTATACTTTCCATTTTTCCACACTCTTAATTATTAATTCTTTTATTAATTAATTTTTAAAATATTAATAACAATAATAATACTGTGGATTTGTGGATATCATCAAAATCTTTTATTTAAGCTTCGTTTAATAACTTTATTTTGATTTTTAAATGTGGATAAATAACGTTTAACTTATATATTATAAACACAGTGTTAATTACGAACCGGTTACTAACACGAAATCCACACTTAATAACAAGTTATTAACATGTTAAGATGCGCTCATTTCAATTTTATTTTTGATGTTATTAACCGCTTCTTTTACTTTGGGATCTTCCACTAATAATTGTTCAACACTTGTTACCCCATGAATTACAGTTGAGTGATCTCTTCCTCCAAAATGCAATCCGATAGTTTTTAAAGATGACGGAGTTAATGTTTTTGAAAGATACATTGCAACTTGTCTTGCAATAACAATTTCTTTTCTGCGGTTTTTATCACGAATTTTATTTTCTTCAATTCCGTAATATTCGCATACAATTTTTGTAATATAATCAATTGAAATATTTACTTTTCTATCGGTTGCTATTTCTTTTACGGTTTTTCTAACCAGATCAAAATTTATATCTTTTGAATTTAATGAAGCGCTTGCCAATAGTTTTATTAAACAACCTTCAAGTTCACGAATGTTTGAAGTAATATTTATTGCAATATATTCGATAATTTCCGGACTTATAACAATTCCGTAAGCTTCGCTTTTCTTTTTCAAGATTGCAATTCTTGTTTCAAGATCCGGCGGCTGAACATCTGCTGATAATCCCCATGAAAATCGTGAAATCAATCTTTCATTTAATCCTTTTAAATCTTTCGGGGGTTTATCTGATGAAAGAATAATTTGTTTTCCTGATTGATGAAGCGTGTTAAAAATGTGGAAAAACAGATCCTGCGTTTTTTCCTTTCCTATCAAAAATTGAATATCGTCAATTATCAAACAATCCATATTTTTATAGAAATTTGAAAATTCATTTACGGAATCTGATTGAATTGCTTCTACAAATTCAACAGTAAAAATATCGCTGGAAAGATAAATAACTCTTTTTTGCGGATAATTTGCGAGAATTTTATTTCCGATTGCCTGCATTAAATGGGTTTTTCCCAAACCAACGCCGCCGTAAATAAAAAACGGATTAAAAGAAGTTTGTCCGGGATTTTCAGAAATTGCAAATGCAGCAGCGCGCGCAAGTTGATTTCCTTCGCCTTTAATAAAATTTTCAAAAGTATAACGCGGATTTAAATAAGATTCAATTTCCGGCTGTTTTTCTTCTTCTTTTTGTTTTTGTGCTGAAATAATTCTTTTTTCTTCAATAATTTTATTTTGCTGCGAAGTTTGCGGTTCCGGAACATCAGCTTCATCAGAAATTACATAAGCCAATCTTGCTTTTTCGCCTAAAACGTGAGTTATGGTTTTAGTAATTAAAGTATTATAATGTTCATCAATCCACTCAATAAAAAAACTATTCGGAACCTGGATCTTCAAAGTGGAATTTTCCAGGCTCAAAGGTTTAATAGGTAAAAACCAAGTGCTATATGTAATTGAAGGAACATTTTCTTTTACGAGATTAAGACATTCTTTCCAGGCGTTATTGGCATCGGTAACAAGAGGCTTAAAACCTACCTGCTGTAAGTTTTCCATAAGTTATCCACATTTTAAATGTTTAAATAATTTGAAATTTTTATGAAAATATTGATCAAATTTTAATTTGTGTGAATAATATTAACAAGTTATCCACATTAATTAAGGATTGTTAAAATATTGTAAAATAATTACTTATGCAAATTTATTTTATAATATGAACAAATTTTTGTTTACTGAATAAAGATTTTTTAATTCATTTTAATCGTGAAACGGTTTCACAATTAAAAGTTATCCACATTTTGTCCACCTGTGTGTGCGCCCATCAACATATTGAAAAATAGAAAGTATTTGGGTCATCGGCAAATTAATAATTCCGTTAAAGGTTAAATCTTTTCAAATAAAAGGTTTGCCCGTTCCGAATTAAAATTAATGTTAAATGATTTGTGAAGATTTTTTATAATCCTTAAATTTACCCGCGGATTTATAAAATAAAATTTTAACAAATTAAAAATAAGTACTTATGAAAAATTTAAAAGTTGTAATTACCGGGGGAGCCGGATTTATCGGCGGACATATTGCTGAAGAATGGAAAAATCGCGGAGCGGAAGTGTATATTGTGGATAACTTACGCAGCGGAAATTTGAAAAATATTGAAAATCTTGATGTAAAATTTCACAAAATCAGCATCACGGATAAAAATTCGATATTTGAAATTTTAAAAGATGCCGATTATGTTCATCATCTTGCCGCAATGATCTCCGTTCCGGAATCAATAGAAAAACCTTTCGAATGTGTTGAAATAAATATAAACGGACTTCTTAACGTTTTGGAAGCCGCAAAAGAATATAAAATTAAAAAAGTTGTTCACAGCAGTTCGGCGGCAGTTTACGGAGATAATCCGGAATCGCCGAAATTGACTTCAATGGCGCCTCAGCCGAAATCTCCTTACGGAATTACAAAATTAGATGGCGAATACTATTTAAATATGTATCGCGAAAATTTCGGTATAGGAACAGTTTCTTTAAGATATTTCAATGTTTTCGGTCCAAGACAAAATCCGAAATCACAATACGCTGCGGCAATCCCGATTTTTGTAAGCAAAGCGTTAAAAAATGAAGATATAATAATTTACGGAGATGGCGAGCAGACCCGTGATTTCGTTTTTGTAAAAGATGTAGTTGCCGCAAATATTTTAGCAGCAACAAACGAAAATGCTTTTGGAGTTTATAATGTTGCCGGCGGAAATGCAATTTCAATAAATGATTTGGTAAATCTTGTAATTTCCGAAACAGGAAGTAAAAGCAAAATAATTTACGAAAAAGAACGCCCCGGAGATATAAAACACAGTTTAGCATCGATTGAAAGCACGAAAAAAGATTTAAATTTCAATCCGAAATACGATCTGATAAAAGGATTAAAAGAAACAATAAAATATTTTGTGGAATTGGAAGGAAAATAATTCTAATTATTTAAAGTAAAATAAATTATTTCATGTTGATTTTCCGAAATTTGTTCAATTCAAAATATTAATAGTAATTAAAATATATCTTTTGGGACAGTCATGAAAATTTCGAAAATATTCTATTCTCTATTTTTTTCTCTTCTTCTTTCCTCTTTGTTTTTTGCACAAGCTAAAGATTGGTACAATACTTTGGAAAATGGAATAAAAATAAAAGGAGTATCTTCAGATAAAGAGGAGAACTTTTATATTATTGGTGAGTATTATGGTTGGGAATCAAGTTTTAAATTAGGAAACACAGAATTTCAATCTAGTGATGGAGTAATGTTTCTTGCAAAATATGATAAAAACGGGAATTTTGTTTGGGCTCAGCAAGCAAAAAGCAGTATAAATTATTTTGTCGAATCGATAAGTACAGATAGAGATGGAAACTCCTATATAACAGGTATAATAACAGATACAGCGCAATTTGGCGGAATAAAATTTCCGAGTTATAAAACTAGTAAGAACTTTTATATTGCCAAGTACGGAAAAGATGGAAATTTTTTATGGCTTAAGCAAATTTCTCCGGAAGATTATGAAAGCAGAATAAATTCAATAACTACGGACCAAAATGGAAATGTATATGTTGCAGGCTACTTACATTATGGATTTTCTTTAACTTTTACTGATAGTTTTATTTTGAAGGGTGGGCTATCGGGTGATAGCTTCATTGCTAAGTATAATAAAGAGGGGGTTTTTCAATGGGCAACTAAATCAAGCGACCAAAGAAGCTATGCAGAGTCGGTTTCGGCATCTCAAAATGGAAATGTTTTTGTAACCGGAGAATTTACCGGAACAGTAAAATTTGGAGAACACCAAATAACTTCAACTCCCGGCAGTTCTAATTTTTACGTTGTGAAATTTGATTCAAGCGGAAATGCACTTTGGGCAAAAAATGGATTGGGTTATATAAATTATGGCGTTTCAGTTACTTCGGATAATTATGGAAACTGTTTTGTTGCGGGTAGATACCTCCTAAATTTAGAATTAGATACATTAACTTTCAATCGTGAAGGTTATGGTAACTATTTAAATGGATTTGTAGCGAAATACGATGAATTTGGAAATTTAAAGTGGGCATGGGATGCAGAAAGTGTATTTGGAACAGGGATAAACTCACTGGATACAGATTTAGAAGGTAATTGTTATCTCACTGGATTCTTTTCCGGAAAAATTGGTTTTGAAAGCAAGGAAATATTTGGGGAGAAGTACGATATTTTTATTGCAAAATTCAACCCCGAGGGAAAATACATTTGGGCAAAACCGATAGGAGGAGAGGGGCACGAAACAAAAAGTTACTTTAGTGTTGAAGATAATGGAAACATCTTTTTGGGTGGAATAGATGAAGTTAAAAACGAATATAGTAATTTTGATTCTCGAAATTTTCTGGTAAAATACAAAAAAGGATATATAAATATTTCACTTCCATCCGAAGGTGAACAATGGGAAATAGGAACGGAAAAAGCGGTTACATGGAGTTCAAATTTAGAAAAAGGAGATAGTTTATTAATAGAAATTTCCACTAATGGAGGAATTGATTGGGAAAAATTATCTTCAGATCCGGTAGATGCAAGCTTAGGATCTTATTCTTTCATTGTTCCGGATAAATCATCAAATAATTGTAGAATAATGATTCATAGCCCACTCTATATGAATGTTTATGCTATTAGTGAAACCTTTACAATAGGAGTGACTGTAAATGTAGAAGAAAATATAATTCCTCAAAACTATTCTTTGATTCAAAATTACCCAAATCCTTTTAATCCTTCAACAAAAATTACTTTTTCAATTCCTACAGAAAGCAATGTTAGGTTAACGATATTTAATACATTAGGAGAAAAAGTTAAAGAATTATTCAGTGGGGTAAAATCAGTTGGATACCATGAAATAAACTTCGATGCTTCCGGTTTATCCTCCGGGTTGTATTTTTATGAATTAGAAGCAAATTCAACAGATGGAAAAGATAATTTCAGACAAATAAAAAAGATGATGCTTATTAAGTAATATAAAACAATAAAATTATTCTGATAGGACATAGTTTATTTTTATTCAATAATATAGAGGTGGTAGTTTTATGAAAAAAAAATCATTACTTATATTTTTTCTTATGTTTGCTGCAATTTATTCGAGCTCTACAGGCAATTTTAAGGACAAAGAAGGAATTAAACAGAATCAAATAAGTAAAAATCCTAATTCTGTAAATATTAGTGGTAAAAATGGGGATATGTACCGATTAAACATAAACAACTTTAATTTACCAATAAATAACAAAGGAATATTAGCTGCGGTTAATATTCCACCAGCAAATCAAGGTGCCGGTGGAAGATACGCAAATGAAATTGTTCTTTTCTCTTCCGGATTTTTAATGAGTGGATATTCGGATACAACTCTTTGGGCAAATGGTGTCGCCTCAGCTTCTCTAATTGAAGATTATGAACCGGGAACATATGAGTTTGGTGAAAATGATTCATTAAATGTAATTTATGTTGTAAAAAAAACCGATCCTGCTTTTTCTCAAAGTTGGCAAGATTGGAAAGATGCCGTTATTCTTGGTGCAGATTTTTATGATGGTGATGGCGACAGTTTATATAATCCTGTTGATAAAAACAATAATGGACTTTGGGACACTAACGAAGATATGCCTGATCTTTTAGGTGATGAAACGGTTTGGTGTGTCTTTAAAGATAGTAGAACTTCTTCCGAAAGAAGATTCACCAATGTTAATTCTCAAGGAATTGAAATCCGACAAACAGTTTTTGCTTATGCAGGAAGAAGTGTTCCTGCAGGAAATATAATATACATACGTTATAGGATCAGAAACTCAGGCACAGCTAATGACACATTAAAAGATGTTTACTTTGGAATATGGGCAGATCCTGATCTTGGTGATTATACTGATGATTTAGTTGGTTATGATATCGGATTAAAATCGGGATATGTTTACAATTATGGTTCGGATAATACTTATGGAAATAATCCACCAGTTTTTTTAATTAATCATTTAGCAGGTCCGGCAAAATTCACTTCTGGAGAGACATTTACAGATACAAATGAAAACGGAATTTTTGATGAAGGGGAACCTGCATTGGATACGGCTTACAGTATAAGAGGACAAATCTTGGGGATCAGATCGATTCCAGGAGCAAAAAATTTAGATGTTTCATCTTTTGTCCATTATCAACAAGGTACTCCACCAATCCAAGATCCTAACAACGAAATTGAAGCTCGCTATTATATGGAAGGTAAAACCCAAGAAGGTGCTACAATTAATCCATGTACTTGGCCATTGGGAGAAGTTAAAGCAGTTGATTGTGCAACAGTTGATAATAAGTTCTGGTACTCAGGGGATCCTGTTTCTTGTCGTGGATGGCTAAATTCAAGAGCGAGCGACCAAAGATTTATGCAAAACAGCGGACCATTTAACTTACCAAAAGGAAAAGAGGGCGAAGTAGAAATTGTAGTAGCATATATAGTTGGCCAGGGAACAAGCCCTTTAAGTGGAATTGCAGAAGCTAAAAAATATGCAAGAGCGGTTACAGGTTTTTACAAAAGCAATTTTACCAATATGGTTGTAAGTGTAGCAAGAGAAGAAAATTCTGTTCCAAAAGAGTTTACGCTTGATCAAAATTATCCAAATCCTTTTAATCCAAGTACAGCGATAAGTTATCAACTTTCGGCACAGTCAAAAGTTGAGTTAAAAATATTTGATGTTTTAGGAAGAGAAGTACAAACTTTAGTAAAAGAAATTCAGTCAGCTGGAAATTACAAAGTAAATTTTGATGCGACAAGTTTGCCAAGCGGAATTTACATTTATCAAATAAAAGCAGATAATTTTATTCAATCAAAGAAAATGATATTGATTAAATAAAATATTAAAACTTTAACTTGTAATAAAGGCGTAAAAACTTTTTATCCTCTCTCTTAATTTTAAGGGAGAGGATTTTTATTTTGCATCTTCATTTCAAAAATTCTACATTCCGAATTCAGCATTATGATTTAAAAATAAGGCAAATGCCGTATGTTTTTCGATTAAAAGAAAAGTTAGTTTTTCTTTGTGAAAAAAAGACTTTTCAATTAAATTAAGGAAAATAAATATGCGGCAGTTTTTACTTTTAATAATTTTCATGCTTTTTGCAATTCCTTTAACGGGAATAAAAGCGCAAAATGAAATTTTTAACAAGCCATTAAATTTCAATTCAACAAAAGGAAAAATCGTAATTCCAAATAAAATTTTGGAAAACACGATTTACCGCCCAAACAAAATTACGGAACATCACGATCAGGATTCCACAGTTTATAATTTTGAATATGATTCAAATTCAAGAATACAATTTGTAAATAGATTTAACCGGGATTATAATGATCAAATTTTGAAAAATTTCAGAAGGGATGAATTTGATTATTCCGGCGAACCGAATTTTTATACATTTACAGAAAAATATATTAGTCAAGATTTTACAAATTGGTTAAATGAAACAATGACCGAATATTACTATAATGAAAATCATCAAATCAGTGAAGAAATTAATAAGGTTTGGCAATTGGATCAGCAAATTTGGAAACCCGGATCGAACAAAATGCGATATGAATATTATCCGGATGGAAAGTTATACAGAATAATAGTATCGATGTACATTGCAAGTTATATTGATATTATGAGAGCGACTTACAATTACGATTCAAATGGAAATATAATAGAAGCTTTATTGGAATCAATTGATTTTGGCGGCACTGCAAAAAACAGTTATAAAACTATTGTAACTTACGATTCAAAAGGAAGAATTTTAACATCAATAAGTTATGAGTGGAATATTTTTGATTGGAAGGAACACCAACGTGATACTTATACTTACGATGATCAAAACAATACGGTTGTTATTATTAATGAAGTGTTAGATTTTAACACACAAAATTTTGCAAACAATACAAAAGATACGGAAGTTTATGACGCGCAAGGAAATGTTTTATCAACACAGCATCAAATTTGGGATAATGTAAATAATGTATGGAATCCGGGAGAAAAATTTGTTTATACATACAGCAACAGCGGAAAACATGTAAAAATTGATTATTTACTTTTTACCGGAGCTGATTTTGAACCGGCTACAGGAACAAAAACAATTTTTTATAATGAAGGAAAAAATGATTTGTACTTAACTTTCAAATCTCTTGAAATAGATTTCACTTCAAGTACAACAGATGTTGAAAATGAAAATAATTCTGTTCCGAAAGAATTTGCATTAAATCAAAATTATCCAAATCCTTTTAATCCGAGAACAGCTATCAGCTATCAGCTTTCAGCAGTCAGTAAAGTCGAACTGAAAGTTTATGATATGTTAGGAAAAGAAATTTCAACTCTTGTAAATGAAATTCAATCTGCGGGAAGTTACAAGATTAATTTTAATGCTTCAAATTTGTCAAGCGGAGTTTACATCTATCAAATTAAAGCTGATAATTTCGTTCAATCTAAAAAAATGATGTTGGTTAAGTGAGAATGTAAGAAAGATTTAATGGGACTTTTTTCTAATTATAACTCCCTTGCACCGTATTTTTGAAAGCGTTTCTAATAAACATTATTATTAAAAATATTCTTTTTGATTTTTAATCTTATCTAAAGGATAAAAATATGAAACCTTATATATTAACAATATTTCTTGTACTTGCCCTTTTTGATATAACTGCTAATGCTCAAGTATATAAAGATTCAAACGGAAAATATGGTTACAAAAATTCAAGCGGGACTGTAATAATACCTCCCAAATATGATAATATTTTTGGTCCCTATGATGGGTTTTTTATGATAAGTTTGAATGAAAAGTATGGCTTTGCAGATATTACCGGCAAAGAAATTGTACCACCAAAATACAATTATGTGTATTTCTTTGATGAAGGTCCTGATGGACTTGCCAATGTTGAACTAAATAAAAAGTGGGGTTATGTAGATAAAACGGGAAAAGAAGTTATACCAATAATATATGATGTTCCATCTGCCGGGGATCAAAGATCCGCTTTTCATGAAGGTTTGGCAAACGTTTCACTTGACGATAAGTACGGTTTTATCGATTTAAAAGGAAATGTAGTTATTCCTTTTACTTTTGAGAGGGCAGATTATTATTATGAAGGAGTGGCCATATTTTCAATGAAAGAAAAATTCGGTCTAATAGATAAAACAGGAAGGGAAGTTATTCCTCCTAAATATGATAACATGTTTTATGCGGAAGAAGGATATATTTATATAACGCATAATGAAAAAAAAGGATTAATATATAAAACCGGGAAAGAAGTCATTTCAGCGAAATATGATGAATTATACTATTCAGATGGAATTGCTCAAATTTCATTAAATGGGAATTATGGTTTAATGGATAAAACAGGAAAAATTGTTTTACCCATAAAGTATAAGAATATTGTCGGAACATCAGAAGGATTATTTGCTATCGAATTGAATGGTAAATTTGGTTATGTAAATAAAACAGGAAAAGCGATTGTTCCTATAAAATATGATGAAATTGGAAATTACGGTCAATTTTATGATGGACTTAATTGGGTTGGGGAGAATGGTAAATACGGTTATATTAATACTTCAGGTAAAGTTGTAGTCCCAATAATTTACGATGAAGTGGGAAAATTTTCAGAAGGATTATGCTGGGTTGGGAAAAATGGTAAATATGGGTTTGTGGATATAACTGGTAAAGTAGTTATCCCATTAATTTATGATGGATGCAGTTCTTTTAAAGAAGGATTGGTATGGGTTAACTTAGCTGGTAAATTTGGATTTATTGATAACCTAGGAGAAATTGTTATTCCGATTGAGTATGATTATGCTGAAGATTTTATAGACGGATATGCAGAGGTCGATCGTGGAAATAAAACATTATTTTTGGATAAATCCGGTTTGGAACACAAAAATAGAAATTAAAAAAAGTGCAATCTGCATATTATTTAGAAATTAGAAACTGCTAATTATAGAAGAAAAAATATTCATTGTAATAAAATAAATGTTATAGAATATTTTAAATTTAAATTAAATTTTTTTATAACAGATGACATCTTTTAAAAGATGTCATCTGTTATAAAAATCTAAAACATCTTACTTTTAAATTTAAAAGAAAACTTACTTAAATTATCTATGATAATGTTGTAAATTCAAAAAGTTCTCAAATTCATAATTCTTTCATTCTTCTTTTTATCCTTCTTAAAGTAATTTCTTAAAGAAAATCTGCTTAAAACAATAAAATTTAATAAGTTACAACATTTCGCCCTGCTTTAAATCTTGTTTTATTTCAAGATATTCTGTAATTTTCTATTCTTTAATTTTATTGATTTTATCAGGAGTAACAGGAAAATGAAAAGAACATATCAGCCGAGTAAAAGAAAAAGAGTAAATAAACACGGTTTCAGAGAAAGAATGAGCAGCAAAGACGGACGTAAAGTTTTGGCTCGCAGACGCGCAAAAGGTAGAAAAAGATTAACTGTTAGCGACGAAAGATAATTTTTTTTGAACGTTTATTTTAAAGATTATAAATGTGAGTAAGTTCGGACTTTCGGCGGCAGAGCGGCTTAAAAAACGAAATGATTTTGAGTCATTATACTCCGCCGGAACTCTCGCTTATTCAAATGATAAAAAATTGAAAGCTCTTTTTTCGGTTGAGGAAAATAATTCCGAAGCCGGAGTAAAAATAGCGGCGGCAATTTCAAAAAAAGCCGGTAATGCCGTTTGGCGTAATAAACTTAAAAGGTTGATAAAAGAATCTTTCCGGCTTAATAAAGTTCTTTTAACAGAAAAGTGTTTGGAAAGAAATATTCTTTTGAAAATAATTTTTTCTTCTAATACGCTTAATCAAAAAAGGGCAAAAAAACTTTTTTTAAAAGATGTAATGCCGGGCATTATTGATTTGATGAATAATATAAGCAGCAGAATTTAACAATGCGACGAATTTTTGTGTATCTGATTCGTTTGTATCAAAAATTTATATCACCTCTTTTTCCGCCATCATGCCGATTTTATCCCACTTGTTCCGAATACGGAGTTCAAGCAATTTCAAAATACGGGATTTTTAAAGGCGGCGCAAAAACAATTTGGCGGATCTTAAGGTGTAATCCTTTTAACAAGGGCGGATACGATCCCTTAAAATAATTTGGAAGTGTAAATGGATAAACAAGCAACTTTAGGTTTTGTACTGATCTTTTTAGTACTTTTTGTATGGATTTATTTCTTTTCTCCAAAACCTGAACCTCAACCGGTAAAACAGCAAGATTCAACTATAGTTCAAAGAACAGATTCAGTTCAAATTCAGCAACAGCCGCAAGTTCAACAGCAACAAACTGAAACCGCGCAAGATACAACCACTTTAGGAAGATCTTTTGCACAAACCGGAAGCGAAAAAATTGTAACCGTTGAAAACGATCTTGTAAAAATGGAATTTACTTCCAAAGGCGGTAGAATCAGAAGAGTTTACATGAAAAAGTATGAAACCTGGTACGCTAAGAATGATTCAGGTTTTTATTATAATCATGTACAACTTGTAAATTCAAAAGTTGATGGAGGCGATCTTTCACTTGTTTTTCTTTCAAAACAGGGAAGAAAAATTAATACCGCAAGCGCAAATTTTGAACTTGAAGGAAATAATACTTATTACAATTTAAGTAAAACCGATACTTTAACTTTGAGCTTTGTTTTCAGGGTTGATGATGATAGTTACATCCAGAAAAATTACATTTTTAAAGGACAGGAGTACACAACCCAGCTTGATGTGATTTTCAATAATATGAATGAATACATCACCGGTGGTAAATACGATCTTGTTTGGAATAACGGAATTAATTTTGCAGAAGGAAACACTGTTGATGAATCAAACTACGCAAACGCAAGTGTTTATGCGGGTGATGAACAAGTTGTAATTAATTCAGATGGCGATGTTGAAAAGAAAGAAATAAGAGGAATATTTGACTGGGCTGCCGTAAGAAGTAAATATTTTGCGGTCGTAGTTTCTCCTTTAAAAGAAAATGACGAACATAGTATTTATATTGAAGGTGAATTAAAAAGATTTAAAAACTCCGGTGTAGCTGAAAGATATTCTCTGCAAATCAGCAATCCGTTAACTCAGGAAAATCAGCAAGTAGATTCTTACATCCTTTATACAGGACCAATTGATTACGGAATTTTAAAATCATACGGAAAAAATTTCGAAAAACTTTACGATTTCGGAAGTTTATTCGGATTAAAATTTATAATTCGTCCGATTTCAGAATATGTGCTTTTACCGCTATTCAAATTTTTGCACATGTTCATCCCGAATTACGGATTTGTAATTATCGTTTTTGCTCTTATCATAAAATTTGCATTGTATCCGCTTACAAAAGGCCAAATGAAATCGATGCAGAAAATGCAAAAACTCCAGCCTAAGATTCAGGAAATTAAGGCGAAATATAAAGATGACATGCAAAAGCAGCAAAGCGAAACGATGAAACTTTATTCAACTTATGGAATAAATCCTTTAGGCGGCGGATGTTTACCTTTGCTTTTGCAGATGCCTATTTTTGTTGCTCTTTGGAGTTTATTTAACGTTGCAATTGAATTGCGCCAACAGCCATTTATTCTTTGGATTCAAAATCTTTCCGCTCCGGATGTAATTATGAATATGCCTTTCAGTTTGCCTTTGCTCGGACTTTCACAAGTAAGCGGATTGGCAGTTTTAATGGGAATTACAATGTTCATTCAACAAAAAATGAGCATTAAAGATCCGAGCCAAAAAGCATTGGTTTATGTAATGCCGGTAATGTTCACTTTAATGTTTATGGCGCTTCCGGCAGGATTAAATCTTTACTACTTTATGTTTAACTTGTTCTCAATCTTACAGCAATGGTATGTAAATCATCAGCATAAAGATGTTGAACTTGTTCCTGTAAAAAATCCGAAAAAAGGCGGATTTATGGCAAAGATTATGGAAGCTGCAGAAAATCAACAAAAGATTCAACAAGAATCAGCAAAGAAAAAAAAGAAATAAGCCGGTAAAATTATTTCTGATAAATTATAAGATCCCGTCATTCAAAAAATGCCGGGATTCTTTTTATCAACTTAAAATTGATTCTTTAAACTTATTTATTATTTTTCCTTTATTTTTATAAATGAAATTTCAAAATTTAGTTTTTTTTGTTTAAAGCAAAATTATTTTTTCTGATTTTCAAATTTTAGTTTTATGATTTTCCGGCAAATAAAAATTGGATCATTACATTTTTTTCATTTTCAAATTCCGGAATTTAATCATAATGAAAAATCAAAAAAAATCTAAAGTTTTGTTCGCTAAATTTCAATTGAATCTGATTTAATAAATATAAATTTAAATCGTGAAATTTTAATTTCATTTTTCTTTTACTAAACTGATAATAATTTTCCGGGTAACCGCATAAAATTTTAAAGATGAATAAACTTTTTTCAATTTTACTTTTTTGTTTTTTTATGCAAAGTTTTTCTTTTGCGCAGGAAGGTAAAATTTTATCATTAGATCATACGGAAAAAAAACTTCCGTTCAATCTTACCGCGAAAATTCCTGTGCGGCAGCCAAAAGTTGCGCTTGTTTTAAGCGGAGGAGGTGCACGCGGATTAGCGCAAATCGGAATGATGAAAGCGCTTGAAGAAAAGAATATTCCCATAAATTACATCGTTGGAACAAGCATGGGAAGTATTTTGGGCGGACTTTATTCTGCGGGCTATAGCGTTGATGAACTTGATTCTATTGTGAAAATTATGCCATGGAATGATCTTTTAAGTTTCGGCGGTGAATCCGATAGAAGAGATCTTTTTGTTGATCAAAAAATTACGGAAGATAAAGCGATTTTTGCGCTCCGGCTTGAAGGATTGAAATTTCTTTTACCTACATCAATAAAATCCGGACAAAAACTTTCCAACTATTTAAATCTTTTGGTTTTGAATGCGCCTATTCATGCAAATAATAAATTTGATGAACTTCTTTATGATTACAAAGCAGTTTGTACAGATTTAATAAGCGGAAATATTGTCGTGCTGGAAAAAGGATCACTAAGCCAGGCAATGCGCGCAAGTTCAAGTTTTACTCCTGTAATTTCACCGGTAAAATTGGATTCGCATTTATTGATTGACGGCGGACTTGTGGCAAATGTTCCGGTTCAACTTGCAAAAGATTTAGGCAGTGATTTCATTCTCGCATTCAATACTACAAGTCCGCTTAACACGGAAGAAGAATTGACTTATCCGTGGAACGTTGCCGATCAATTAGTTAGCATTCCGATGCGGCAATTGACCGAGCAGCAATTAAAATTGGCTGATGTTGTGGTTATGCCCGAACTTAACAATAAAAAAAATAATGATTTTACAAATATTGATTCTATAATTTATGCAGGCTACAATGCAACTTTGCCTTATCTTGATGAAATTGAAAACAAGCTGAACGAAAAGTTCAATAATAAATTCGCCGAAAATGTTTTCTACATTCACAATCCAAAATTTGAAACCGGAAATTCGCGTCTTCAAAATATTTTTTCAGAATTTGAAAAAGAAGATTCGGTTAGCAGCGAGCAAATTCTTTTAGAAATTTATAATGAATTTAATTCCGGCGATTATGATTCGCTTTACGCAAAAATAAAAGATCAAAATTCAATTGAAATTTTTTCGAAATTAAATCCTGAAATAAAGAAAATTACCGTAAAGGGAATTTCGGTTGTTGATACGCAAAAAGTCGATTCTATCTTAAATGAAAATCTTTTAAACAAGCCTTATAATTCACAAAGAATTTTAAACAGCCTGCTTGAAATTCTTAAAATGTACAGAGCGTACGGTTATTCTTTGGCTGATGTTATAAGCAATGAATTTGATGCCGAAAATAATGAACTCAAATTGAAATTTGCCGATGGAATTATCAATAAAATAATTATTGAGGGAAACAGAAAAACAAATAAAGATGTGATCAAAAGGGAATTTCCTTTTAACGAAGGCGATTATTTTATCTTTAATAAAATTCAAAGAGGATTGGCAAATCTTTCAAGCACAAATCTTTTCAGTGATTTTAATTTAACCGTAAACTCCGAAGAAAATCAAAACGTACTTATGCTTAAAGTTTTAGAGCGTCCATCAAGTTTGTTAAGATTCGGATTAAGAATTGATAACGAAAATTTCACTCAAGTAAGTGTTGATCTTCGCGATGAAAATATTTTCGGCACAGCCACGGAATTTGGAGCAATTTTTGCCGGCGGAATCAGAAACCGCGCTTATGTTTTGGAACACAAAGCAAATAGAATTTTTAATACTTATCTCACTTATAAACTTCGCGGATTTTATGAATTTAATGATGTTTTGGTTTTCAGGCATGATTCTTCCGAAGTGAAAGATGAATATCTTGTTCAAAATATTGGTGAATACAGGCAAATTGCTCGCGGAGTTTCAATCGGGATCGGAACTCAAGTTGAAAGATTCGGGAATTTGATTTTAGAAGGGAAATATTTTTTAGATGAAGTTAAAGGAAAGCGCGATTTTACGGATAGTTATAAAGAAAATATTGTTTCGGTAAAACTTTCCACAACGGTTGATTCGCAGGATAAATATCCGTTTCCGAATAAAGGATTTTTGGTAAAAGCATCTTATGAAACTGCGCAAAAAATTGTGATCGGCGGATTAAGTTATTCAAAATTTTATTTCGATTACAAAAGTTATTTCCCGGTTGGCAGAAAACATTCATTTTCGCCGGCTTTTGTAATTGGTTTTGCCGATAGAACTTTACCTTTAAGTCAGCAATTTTCATTAGGCGGGCAAAATTCATTTTTCGGTTTGCGCGAGCATGAATTCAGAGGAAGGCAAATTTTTACTTCAGCTTTGCAATACAGATATAAATTTCCGTTTCAACTTTTCTTTGATACTTATTTTAAATTAAGATACGATCTCGGTTCAATTTGGAGTTCACGCGAGGAAATAAGATTAAAAGACTTACGACACGGAATCGGAACATCAATTTCATTTGATACGCCTTTGGGTCCGGCTGATTTTTCAGTTGGAAGAAGTTTTCTTTTAAAACATTCGGATCAGGAAAAAGTGATTTGGGGACCGGTAAATCTTTATTTCACGATAGGATATTATTATTAACTCAATTTACTGCTTACAAAGTATTTTTTAATTAATAACTTTGGATTTAATTTATTTATAAAATTCCTGATTCCGGACAAGCCGGAAAGACATTTTATTCTAAATAATTTTAACAAATGAAACTTCTCAATTCTTATATTCTGAGTTTCTGAAATTCCAAAATATCAACCGCTTTCTTCTTTTGCGCATTTTGCAGCCAAAGCCGAAAATTTCTTTTTTTGAACTTCGTCATTTAATTTTCCGCAAAACTCTGCTAAAGCAAAATAAACCCGACTTTTTAATTTTACGCTTTTTGCCTGCTCGCTGCAAAATTTTATAACTTCTTCTTTTGGAGGAAGATCAAGATCCGGATTGTACATACTCAAAATTTTAAGTAGCGGAATATGATCGTTAACTTTACAAAACAATGCCTTTTTGTAATAATCGAAAGCTGATTGAGGATCGCATGAAGTGCAGGTTTCTAAAATGCTGCCGGTCCAAAGATAAAGATCGTAACTTATTTCACTGAATTTTCTGCTTAAAACTTCAGCGTAAAATTTTACTTCATCTATGTTTAAAGTTTTATTGCTTAGAAGAGTTTTGTAAACTTCGGGATCATTAATTTTATTGCTTATCGCATTTTCAAAAGCATCAAAAAGAGCATTTGCGGAATTTGATTGTCTGAATATTTTTTCTATTTGATGTTTTATATCTAAATTCATTTTTCTTAATGAAAATTACACATTCCTGAAAATTCAACTCGCTAAAAATTTTTTTAAAATCTGAAAAATCAAATTTAAAAGATGAAATTTTTTAGGCGGATTTATTTAAAAATTAAACTGAATTTTTGCAAAAACATAATGTACAAACATTAAATTAAATCTCAAAAATCCATTGAAATTTTATTCGATTAAAAATCAATTAATAAAAATTTCCGTAAGACTTTTCATAATTTTAAATTAAAATATTTCCCGATTCAAAAAAGTTAAAAAAGCAGATACAAGTTTGATCATTAGAAAAGATTATTTAAAAAAATAAAGGATGAAAAAGAAAATATTATTTTCTAATTCATCCCGTAAAATTTGAGTCTATAAAAAATTATTAAATCAGAAATTATTCATCCTTCACATTTTCTAAATTTAGTTTTTGTTCAATTCCCGGCACCAAAGCCTGAATAAAAGCATTTTTTAGTAAGCCGCCGATTGTTGACCAAACTCCGATTTCCGGATCGTCAAACTTCCCGCTTATCGGAATTTCTGTTGCAACTTGATCTTTCGGCTGATTTTCAAAAATTTCAGTAACGGTTCCAACAATTGCTTCCCAAACTCCCTGAAGAAAATTGTCGTGATCTTCTTTCCATCTGAAAACTTCAACATCTTTTAAAAGCGGTTTTGCGTAACCTTCAAATTTTCCTTCGGCTGCAGCCATTTCTGTAAATAAATTAAACTTCCCTTTTTCAACATCAAAATTTCCGTAAGCCTGCAAAAAATTATTTATTTCAACCAAATTTAAATTTGTTAATTCGGCATCAAGACTGAAAGTCGGCTGCTCGGCGTAAGGATTCATTGTTAAATTCAATTTGAACTCGCCTGATTTTAACGCAACGCCTTTCGCGTTTATATTTGCGAAAAGTGATTTTGCAACATCTAAACTATTTGTAAGATTTGTGGCAATTGCATCAATTTGATGAATGTAAATATCAACTTGCGGATCAGAATGAAAATCACGGTAATGTACTTCACCGTTAAAAATTTCAAAGCGATTTATATTTAAAGGAAAAAGATCCTGAACGGTTTGCTGCCAGGATTCATCATCGGGTCCGGTTTGAGTTTGTTCCTCGGTCGGACCTTTTACGAAATTTATTTTAGGATTCACGAAAGAAATTTCACCGACGAGTGAGCCGTCAAAGATTGCTTTCCATTCAATTGAAAGATCAATTTTATCGGTGTTGAAAAACGGTGCGCCGATGTTTCCTTCTGTTTTTAAAATTTCAACGCCTTCAATTTCGTAAGCGCCGCGGTAAAGATGAATATCAATATCGTTAACGTGTCCGGAATATCCTTCCATTTCATTTAATTGTTTGTTAACGTATTTCAAAACAATGTGCGGCAGCGCAATTCTGAAAGCAATTAATAGCACAACAATTATAAGTATGATTTTTACGGGAGTTGTAAATATCTTTTTTAAGTTCATTCTTTATTCCTGCTTATAAAATCATTTTAAAAAATTATTACTCTTTAGGCAATAAAATTTTGTAAAGCAATTCATCTTTATTTTTTTAGATTGAATTTATGAAACGATAAAAGTTTTTTACGAGGTAAAAAGTGTTAAAGAAATTTGATCAAAAAATTACCGAAGGAATTTTATTCACGGATCAATATCAGCTAATGATGGCGCAGCTTTATTTCAAATTAGGAATTCACGAAAAGCCCGCACAGTTTGATCATTTTTTTAGAAGTTACCCTGATTACGGAAATAATAAAGCCGGATATTGCGTAAATGCCGGACTTGAATGGCTGGTTGATTGGATGGAAAATACGCGAACCACCGAGAAAGATATTGAACTTTTGAAAAATCAGAAAAGCCGTTCAGGAAAAAATCTTTTTGAAAATGATTTTTTAAATTGGTTTTTGAAAAACGGAAATTTCAATTCGCTTAATTTAAAAGCAATTCCCGAAGGAAGAATTGTTCATCCGAATGAACCTTTAACAGAAATTAAAGGACCGATCGCAATGGCGCAAATTTTAGAGACTGCGCTTTTGAATCAATTAAATTTTCATACCTTGATCGCAACAAAAGCTTCACGAATTAAAGAAGCCGGAAAATGTAAATTGCTTTTGGAATTTGGGACAAGGCGTGCGCAGGATAGAGGCGCAATTGCAGGAGCAAGAGCAGCATTAATCGGCGGCGCGGATTTTACTTCGAACGTTGGAATTGCTGAGCTTTTAGGAATTCAGGCAAAAGGAACGCACGCGCATAGTTTAATCCAATTATTTTTGGCAATGGGCGAAAGTGAATTTGATGCGTTTGATGCTTTTGCCGAACTTTATCCCGATGATTCAATTTTACTTGTGGATACAATTGATACTTTGAACAGCGGAATTCCGAATGCTATAAAAGTTTTTGAAAGGCTGAAGAAAAAAGGACACAAACCTTTCGGAATAAGATTGGATTCAGGCGATCTTGCTTATTTAAGTGTGCAAGCCGCAAAAATGTTAAATGATGCGGGATTTCCGGAAGTGAAAATTGTACTTTCAAATGAATTGGATGAAATTGTTATTTGGCAAATTTTAACTCAAATTTCTGAAGAAGCGCCTAAACTCGGGCTTAAAGCAGAAGAAATTTTTGACAGATTTATTTTTGGTGTAGGAACTAAATTGATAACGTCCGAAGGTGATGCCGCGCTTGGCGGAGTTTACAAACTTTCGGCTGTTTATCACGAAAAAAATTGGCAGCCCGCAATAAAAATTTCGGAAGTGCCGCAAAAAACTCCGATTCCCGGCGATAAAGAAGTTTACAGAATTTACGGCGAAAACGGAAAAGCAACAGTAGATTTGATTTCTTTAGAAGATGAAAATCCTTTTGAAAAAGATGAAATTGAAATTTTTCATCCGTGGGATAAAGATAAAAAAAGGAAGATTAAAAAAAGTGAAATTAAAAACAGCGAAAAATTGATAGTAGATATTTTGGAAGAAGGAAATTTGAAATACGATTTTCCGCCGATTGAAGAATTAAGAAATATGCGCGAAAATGATATTCAAAAATTGGATTCAGGAGTTAGAAGAATGATAAATCCGCATGTGTATCATGTTTCGTTAACTGAAAATTTAATGAAGTTAAAATTAAAATTGATGAATAAATTCAAAAAGTGAGATTCAAAATACTAAAAGAAAAATTTCATCAATCAGAATAGAAATTAAAAAGAATTTAAAAATAAAAAAGCCGTCAGATTCCGGACAAGCCGGAATGACGGCTGGAAATTTTTTGGCGTCAGATTATAGATTAATCGGAATGACGGCTTTAATTCAAATTTATAATTCTAATTATACATTGAATTACAGCGGTTTTCTACCTTGAATTATTCTAATCAAAACAACAACAATTGCAATAACAAGTAAAACATGAATAAAACCGCCGATTGTGTAGCCGCTAATTAAACCGAGCAGCCACAACACAAGTAAAATTAAAAATATTGTCCAAAGCATATAAATTTTCCTTTATAAGTTTTTATAAAGAATCGATTTCGCTTCTGACTTCCTCAGTAGCTTCGTTGATACCGCTTCTAACATCTTCCAAAGAATTATCTACATCGCCTTTAAAATCTTCCCATTCTTCATCTGATTTTGTATCTACTTCATTTAATTTTTCGTTCAGTTCAACTTTTTTTGCGCGTAAATTCTCAATTTGTTCATTGATCTCTTCGCGGGCATCTTCTGAAGCAGTTTGAGCTTGTTGACCTAAACTATCGATTTTTGCATCAATTTCGGCAATTGCATTATTGATATCATTGCGAACTTCTGCTTTTTCGGTTTCAACATTTACTTCTTCTTTATTGGTTTCGCCGCATGAAGAAATTAAAACCGCAAATGAAAACAAAAAAATTGCTAAAAAACTAAATCTAAACTTATTCATCTAACCTCCTGATATTAATTAATACAATCCATATTATTTAAATTAAAATATTATAAAGTAGAAACAAGATAAATTTTAATCGAAAAATTTTGATATTTTATTCAATAGGAATTATTATTTTAATAATTAAAAAACTTCTACGATAAATTTTAAATGATCTTAATAAAACAAATTTCAATACTGATTTTATTGGCTTTTATGAATATTGAACCGCAGGAAAAAATAATCATTGACAGCAATTTAACTTTCGAAGAAGCCGTAAAAGGCACAAAAGCACCGGAAGAAATTTTGAAAAACCTGAAATTAATTGATGTTGAATATTTTTCATTTGACGGGAAACTTCACAAAGGACAAATTATTGTAAATAAGGATCGTGAAAAAGAGGTAAAAGAAATTTTCGAAAAGATAAAAAAAATAAAATTTCCCGTTGAAAAGGTAATTCCTATTGTAAAATATAATTGGGATGATGAAACTTCAATGCGGGATAATAATTCTTCCGGATTTAATTACCGCGTAATTGCAGGTACAAAAAAACTTTCGCTTCACGCAACCGGAAATGCAATTGATATAAATCCGTTTCAAAACCCTTACATAAAAGGAAAATTAATTGCGCCAAAAGGAAGTAAGTACGATAAAAAAGCAAAAGGAACAATTTTAGAGGATTCCGAAATTGTAAAATTATTTAAATCTAAAGGCTGGGAGTGGGGCGGAGATTGGAAAAATTACAAAGATTACCAGCATTTTGATTTCAGGAAAGATTAAAAAGATTCAAAGATTAAAAAGATTAAAATGTGAATTCGTTATTCCGGCTTGCCTGCGCCAATGGGTGCCCGGAATCTTTTTGTCATTGCGAGTGAAACGAAGCAATCTCTGCGTTTTAATTTTTAATATCAGAGATCGCCACGTCCTTCGGTCTTGCGATGACAAGATCAGTAAAACAACCTTTATTAAAATCTGACTCTGTGTCTTTGTGCCTCTGTGGTTTCTATTTTCGAAATTTAACAAAAAAGATTTCGGTTAAACCGGAATGACAAATTGAATACTACAAATTTTTAAAAGAATTTATATCGCCGAGCTGCGATGCTTTGTGCAGATCCGAATTTCCGCTAACGCTTTCCCCCACCTGAATTTTTGCATTACCGCGATAATAAAATTTTTGCGCATCTTTCGGATCAAGCTTTATTGCAATATCAAAATCTTCAATCGCAGCGTAAAAGTTTTTCATTTTGCTTTTAGCCAAACCCCTGTAAAAATAGGCATCTGCGTAACTTCTATTAATTCTAATTGCATCGGAAAGATCATCAGCCGCATTTTGAAATTCACCTAAATGAATTTTCGCTATTCCTCTTAAAACAAACGCTTCAGCAAAACCGGGATTTAATTTTAATGAATAATTCAAATAGCTGATAGCATTTTGATAATCATGAAGTTTGATTTTTAAATTGCCCAAATTTTTATAAGCTTCAAAATTTGCTTCATCAATTTTTACCACTTCGGAAAAATCAGATGCAGCGCCTTTAAGATCGCGCAAATTTAATTTTACTGATCCGCGCAAATTCAAAGCATCAATATTTACGGCATCAAAAGCTATAATTTTATCAAGATCAATTAGCGCACCTCTGAATTCGTAAAGATAAATTTTCGCCAAAGCCCTTAATTTTAAGGCTTGCGCGTAAGTTTTATCAATTTCGATTGCGCGCGTAAATTTTGAAATTGCATCTTTGTATTCTTTATTTTTAAAAAGAAATTCACCTTCATTAAAATATTTTTCCGCTTCTTTTTTTTCTTCTTCAGTAATTGAATTTTGATCAACGGATTTTATTATTGATTCATCCGCCTGAAAAACCGAGCGCATTCCAAGTTCTGCTGCTCGCTGAATATTTCTACCGCCCTCAATTTTATTGCCTGAAATTATTTGTGCGTTGCCAATATATTTTAATGAAGCCGCATCGTTAGGGTTTATTTTCAATGCGATCGAAAAATCATTTATCGCTTCCTGAAAATTTCTGTTTTCGTATTTTACAATTCCGCGCTCGCGGTAAGCTTCAAAATTATTTTCATCATGATTTAATGCAATATCAAAATCATTAATTGCTTCATCAAATTTTTTCAATCGGGTTTTTGCAGAGCCGCGTTTTGTGAAAATTTTTGAAAGTACCTGATTTGATTTTTCAAGTTCAATAGCTTTGGAAAGATCAATAATGGCGGCAACATAACTTCCGGTATTGAATTTTACCGAGCCGCGTAAAAAATAGACATTCGGCAGGTCAGGATTTAAGTCAAGCGCTTTGTTAAAATCAGAAATTGCGCCGTAATAATTTCCCGCATATAAATTCGATTTTCCGCTTTCAATTAATTTTTGAACATCTTTATTTCCGGCACTTTTAAACAGAAAATAAAAAACCGCTGCGGCAATTAATATTATTAAAATTGTAGTCATTGAAAATTTTATATCATTAATTCAAATATAAAGATAAAAAGAATTAAAATGGAAAAATGGAAATTGGAAGAATGAAAAATAAAACGGCTTATAAAATTCACGTAAAATATTTTATTTAGAACATCTGCAATTCTTTATTGAATATGAGTCAAAATTTTGTAATTTGAATTTATAGAAAAGATTTTCAAAAAAAAGAAACAGCAGGGTGAGTTATGAAAAAGATTATATTTGCATTGTTTTTGCTGCCGCTTTTGGTTTTTGCACAAACCGATCTAGACAGAATAGAACTTAAAAACGGAAAAATGTTTGACGGAAAAGTTGTTAAAGTTACTTCCCGCACAATTGAATTTGTTGATAATATGACAAATCTTCCTTACGAATTTCAGAAAGCGGAAGTAAAATTTTTAAGATTGACCAACGGCACAATTTTAACTTTTGAAGATTCATCAAATGAACTTAAAGAAGGTGAGACACAAGTTATTGGCGGTGATGTAGCCGAAGGAAAGAAGATAGAGCCGGTTCCTGCAACTCCTGCCGCAAATGCGCAACCGATTGAAATTGAAGAAGAAAGAGAAGATGAGAATTTCAGCAGAACAATTGTAACCGTTGCGGGAGCTGCAGTTGCTGTAATTCTGGTTGCATTATTAATATTTTAATTGGAATTTAATTTCCATTTTGAATTTGAGACGCGAAAATCTTCGCGTCTCAAATAATTTGAAATTTCAGTTAATTAAAAATCAAAAAAATCATCAAAGAAAGATCTTTTCTTGCGGGGCTTTGTACTATCATAATTCTTTTTGTTATAGTCGTAATCAGAATCTTTTGATTTTTGTTTATTGAAATCATCATCCTCCCTGCCGTAATATTGATTTGTTCTTTCAATAATTTTATCAAGTTCACCTCGATCAAGCCAAACTCCACGGCAAGTTGGACAGTAATCAATTTCAACGCCTTCGCGTGAAGATATTTTTAATTCGGTTTTACAATTCGGACAATCCATATTTTATCCTTCCTGAAAATTTAATATTAATTTATAAGTTGATTTAATTTAAAAATTAGAAATAAATTATCAACAAAAATTAAGTGCAATAATTATTTCGTAGAATAGAAAATTGTAAAATTTTCAAAATGAATTTATTCGATAAATTTCGGAAGTATCAAAGCAATGATAAAAATTATAAAAGAAAGTCCGAAGAAAAAATAGCCGACCGCAAAATCATATTGCAAAATTCCGATTGCGTTCAGCATGTAATTCCAATCATGATAAACTTTGCTTCCGCCGAGAAGCGGAAGTTTTTGCGAGCTTGCATCAGCGGCATAAACACTGATGTTAATTAAATTTTGCCCGAGCCAAAGCAAACCGAATTGCATTCCGGTTTTGTAAAGATTTCTGAAAAAATAATACACGATAAGCGAGGGTAAAATTATCTGCATTAAAGTTCCGCCTAAAGTGTATATGAATTTTCCAAAAAAGAAAAAGAAAACATGCCCGGCTTCGTGAATCACTAAATCCGCGTTATCAATTAATCCGTATTCGCCGCGGTTAAAGATCCAGTAAAGCATTATCGGCAGCATCAAAATTGAAGGGATCCACCTTTTGAATTCATCCTTCCATGAATATTCTTTTGCGTTAAGATTAAAATTTTCCATTTGAAAAATTAATTGTTAAATCATTTTCGAAAATTTGCATAAGAAAATTTAATTGTAAAAGAAATTTATGCCAATAAAAGAATTTTTATAATTATAATATGAAATTCAACATTGAAAATTTTGGAATTTTGTTTATAAATTTTATCATTTGATTCGGGCAATTATTAAAATTTGTTCCCAAAGAATTTGAAGTCTAAACGATTAGAAATAGAGATTGCTTTGTCGTCACGATTAAATCGGGACTCCTCGCAATGACAAAAAAACAACAGAAATTTTATTTCCCATTTTACTTTTTCCATTAAAAATTCATTCCAATCTTTTATTAAATCTTAAAACACTTATGAATAAAATGAAAATTCCCATTAGCAGTAAAATTAAAAGTTCAAACCAAAGTTCGGAAAATCCTATTCCTTTTAAAACAACTCCGCGAATTATAGTAATGAAATATTTAAGCGGAATTAAATAAGTAGAATATTTGATCAAACCCGGCATATTTTCAATAGGAAATGCAAACCCGGAAAGATAGATCATCGGCATTATTACTGCAAAATTTGTGATCATCATTGCCTGCTGCTGATTTTTTGATATTGTGGAAACAAATAATCCGATTCCTAAAGTTGAAAGTATGAAAATAAAAGAAGCAAAAAGCAGAAATAAAAAATTTCCTCTTACCGGAATTCCAAACCAAAAGATCATTACAGAATTTACCAAAAGTACCGAAGCGAAGCCTAAAATTACGAACGGAATTAATTTACCAATAATTAATTGATATGGCTTAATTGGAGTTACAATTAATTGTTCCAAAGTTCCGATTTCTTTTTCTTTTACAATAGCCAGTGAAGTTAAAAGTGAAGTTACAAGCATTAAAATTAAGGCTGTGATGCTTGGCACCATAAAATTTCTTGTCTTTAATTCAGGATTATACCAGACTCTTGTTTCGGGAGTAACGCTTGCATTTTTAAATTCTCTACCGCTTCTTTCCATTTTATCAAGCAAAATCGATCTGGAAAAATTTGATGTTATTGATTGTGCATAACCAAATGCTATGGATGCCTTGTTTCCATCAGAGCCATCAATAATTAATTGTACGTTTGAAGTTCTACTGTTTTTAATTTCTTTTTCGAAATCTTTTGGAATTATAAGTCCGGTTAAAATATTTCCGTTGTCAATTTCTTTTGTAATTTCATCATAATTTTCAGGATATAATTTTACTTCGAAATATCCTGAGCTTTTGTAGTTTTCAATTAATTTTCGTGATTCAATAGAATTATCAAAATCCAAAACCGCAAGAGTTAAATCATTTACATCAAAGGTTGCTGCGTAACCTAAGAATAAAACTTGAAGCACGGGAGCGATCAAAATTATGCGAAACATTTTGGGATCGCGCCTGAACTGCAAAAATTCTTTTATAATTATGTTGATTATGATCTTCAATTTCGCCTCAAACTTCCGCAGATTTTTTTCTGTAAATAATTGTTGATAAACCGAGAAGAACACCAGAAAAAATTAAAAGATAAATTAATTGCTGCCAAAAAGATTCAACGCCAACTCCTTTTAGCAAAATATTTCGTAATGCAACAATGTAAAATTTTGCCGGAGTTACATTTGTTAAAAGCTGAACCGAAAAAGGCATGCTTTCAATCGGGAAAATAAATCCGGATAAAATTATTGCCGGAAGCATTGATATTATTGTTGAAAGTTGAAATGCAACTTGCTGCGAATCCGAAATAGTTGAAATAAAAATTCCCAAACAAAGAGAAGCAAAAAGAAAAATTGAAGTGCTTACGATAAGCCAGAAAATACTGCCTTTAATTACAATTCCGAAAAGTAAAAATCCCGCAATTAAAATCAGTGAAGCGTTTATTAATGAGGTAATTATGTAAGGAAAAGTTTTTCCGATAAGTAATTCCAAAGTTGAAAGTGGCGAAACATTTATCTGTTCAATTGTTCCGCGCTCTTTTTCACGAACTATGGAAAGTGAAATTGTAATTACAGAAGTTACAATTAAGATCATTGATATCAATCCCGGCAAAAGAAAATGCGTGGATTTTAATTCGGGGTTGTACCAAAATCTCGGTTGAAGATTTACAGGCGGATTTATTTTAATTCCCTGTAATTCCAAAAATTCATTTGAAATTTTTTGCGAATAAGTTGAAGTAACCGCATTAACATAATTTTTAATTATCGTTGCTGTGTTTCCGTCAACTCCATCAATCAAAAATTGAATCTTTGCATTCTCTTTTGAATTAATTTTTTCGGAAAAATCATTAGGAAATACAGCAATTAATTGCGCTTCTTTTTTATCTAAAATTTTTTGAATCTCATTTTGGTTTTCTATATAATCAAGCAGATCAAAATATTCTGAATTAACCAAAGAGCTAATAAATTCTCGGCTTTCAGGAGATTTATCGTTATCGAGAATTTTCATTTTGATATGTGTTACATCAAAATTAATTGCGTAACCGAATACAGCCAAAAGAAAAACAGGAAAGATAAATATTACGGCAAGTAATCTGACATCGCGAAGCATTTGCCGCGTTTCTTTTTTTGCGATTGCCCAAATTCTGTTAAACATTTTTTTTATCCTTTTCTAAAAGATGAATAAAAACATCTTCAAGTGTGGGCACAATTTTATCTATTCGTTTTACTTCAATTGAATTTTCGTTTAATAAAATTTTATGAATTTTATCGCGGGCAAAATTTTCATCTTCAACATTTAAATGAATATAATTTCCGAATATTGAAATTTCATCAACCCAATTTTGATTGGAAAGAATTTCCAGAGCATCAATTGTTTTTGCTGTTTCAATTTCCAGAATTGTATTTTTTATGTATTTCGTTTTTAATTCTTTTGAACCTCCTTCGGCAATAAGTTTTCCGGCATTTATAAGAATTATATTGTTGCAAAATTCGGCTTCATCAAGATAATGTGTGGTAACAAAAATTGTAGTTCCAGCGGCTGAAAGTTCGTTTATTAAATCCCAAAAATTCCTGCGCGAGATCGGGTCAACTCCGCTTGTCGGTTCATCTAAAAAAACAATTTTAGGTTTGTGAATTACAGCAGTTCCCAAAGCCAGTCTTTGTTTTATTCCGCCGGGAAGCGAGCCGGTTATTATGTTATTTTTACCGTGAAGATCGGCAACTTTTAAAACCCAGTTTTTTCTTTCATTCAAAAGATTTCCTGAAAGTCCGTAAATTCCGCCGAAAAAATTTATATTTTCTTCAACCGTTAAATCATTGTACAAAGAAAATCTTTGCGACATATAACCGATCTGAGTTTTAACTTTATCCGGCTGATTCATAATGCTGAATCCGCCGACAAACGCATCTCCGGAAGTCGGTTCTAAAATTCCGCAAAGCATTTTTATTGTAGTTGATTTTCCCGCGCCGTTTGCTCCTAAAAATCCAAAAATTTCACCTTGCTTTACATTGAAAGAAATATTATCAACCGATATAAATTTGCCAAACTTTTTTGTTAAACTATTTACTTCAATCGAATTCATTTTTATGATTGATTTTTTGTTACAAGGTGAATAAAAACATTTTCAAGCGATGGCGGAATTTTTCTGCTTTCATTAAAAACTATTGAATGGTTGTTCAATAAAATTTGTAAATCTGAAATATCTTTTTCGAAATCATTAACAACAACATTTAATCTATCGCCAAATAGTTGAACTTCGAAATCCGTTTTTTCTTTTATCAAATTATAAGCGCTGCGTATCGGCTGACAAATAATTTCGGCAACATCTTTATTTAGATTTTCTTTAATGTTTTTCGGTGTATCCAAACTGATGATCTTTCCTTTATTCATAAGCGCAACTCTGTTGCATCGCTCTGCTTCGTCAAGGTAAGGAGTGCTCATAAAAATTGTTATCTTTTCTTTTAAAAGATCGGAAAGGATCTTCCAAAAATCCCTTCGCGAAACAGGATCAACTCCCGTGGTTGGTTCATCAAGAAAAATGATCTGCGGTTTGTGAATTAAAGTGCAGGCAAGCGCAAGTTTTTGTTTCATTCCGCCCGAAAGATTTTCCGCCAATCTTCTTCTGAAAGGAGTAAGCCGCGTAAATTCAAGAAGTTCATCTCTGCGTGATTTGTAATTTTTTACATTATGGATTTCCGCAAAGAACTCAATATTTTCATCAACTGAAAGATCTCCGTACAAACTGAATTTTTGCGAAAGATAACCAATCTCATCCTTAATTTTATTTAAATTATTTTCGATGTTCATCCCTAAAATTTCAACATCGCCTTTATTTTTTATTAAAAGTCCGCAAAGAATTCTTATCACGGTTGTTTTGCCGGCTCCATCAGGACCTACCAATCCGAACATTTCACCTTTAAAAACTTCAAGCGAAATTCCGTTTACCGCTTCTGTTCCGGAATAATTTTTATACAGATCATTTATTTTAATTATGTTTTCCATTTTCAAAAATGAATACTGAATCAATTTTCATTTAAATCAATTGTTGCATCAGCCGGCATTCCTGCTTTAAGTTCGTAATTCGGATTAGGGACTTGTACCTTAACTTCAAAAACCAATTTAGTGCGTTCATCTTTTGTCTGAATATTTTTCGGAGTAAATTCAGCTTCGGGCGATATGTAAATTACTTCACCGGCAAAATCTTTTTCAGGAAAAGCATCAACATTGATCTTTACTTTTTGTCCGAGTTTTACTTTTCCCAATTCTTTTTCCGATACATAAATTGTAAGTTCAACAATTTTCAAATTTGAAATTCTGAATAAAGATGATGCGGGTGAAACTGTTTCGCCTTTTTCTGCAAACTTTTTTACGATGATACCGTTTACAGGCGAATTAATATAACTATCTTTTATATTCTTTTTTATAAGATCGAGATTTGCTTTTGCGCGGTTCAAATTTGCTTCGGCTTGTTTTATTTCTTCGGGACGCGCAAGATTATTTACTTTATTTAAATTTTCCTGCGCGGAATGAAATTGATTTTCGGATATATCCAAACGCGCTTTTGCATCTTCAAATTGTTTTTTAGTTATAACTTTTGATTCATAAAGATTTGAAAATCTTTTAAAATCATTCTGAGCTGATTCCAAATTTATTTTTGCCTGCGCAACCGAATTTTGCGCCTGTGCTTTATCTTCTTTTCGTGCGCCGCTTTTAAGCAAATTCACTTGTGCCTGCGCTGCATCAACTTGCGCCTGTGCCTGTGCAAGTTGATAATCAGAAAGTTCGTGATCAATCAGCATTAAAGTGTCACCGACTTTAACTTCTTCACCTTCATCTTTCAAAATTTCTTTTATCTCGCCTGAACCCTTTGCTGAAATTGTAACATTTATAGCTTCAATATTTCCTGAAGCTTCAATTAAATTTTCATTACCGTTTTCGCAGCCGTAAATAAAAAACAAAATCATGCCGGCGAAAAAAAAATTTATTAAATTCATTTTTGTGTTCCGCTAAATTTTTTGTAAAAGATATTCTTTCCTTTCGTTGTAGAAATTCCGTTAAGCAAAATATCAAAAGTGTTATCCATTGCTTCTTTGAACGATAAATTATTTTGAATAATGAATTGTGGATTTACCACTGACCGGATAGCCGAGATGTAAATAGTAAGAATAAGTTCATCGGGTTTATCAATTATCAATCCTTCTTTTTTACCCTGTGCAATCATTTTTGTAAAATTTTCTCTGATGATCTGACTTCTGATTTTATCTATCTTTTTCCAAAGTGAAGGAAAATTCAATTCAATGTCTTTTAAGATTTTTTCCCCAACATTGATGAATGAATTTCCGAAAAATTCCAACAGATTAGTTAATTTCAAAATCGCATTTTGATTGGAATTTACAATTTCAGAAACGCTTTTTTCAATTTTACTGATAATAAAAAGCATAATTTTTTCAATAAGAATTTCTTTCGAAGCAAAATTTTTATAGATGGTTTTTTTACTGATTTTTAATGAAGAAGCAAGTTCATCCATTGATACTTTTGAAAATCCTTCCGAAATAAAGATGCCGGAAATTCTTTCAATAAGTAAAATTTGTTCTTCGTTAAGTTGAAGTTTTTGTTTTGTCATTAATCCCTCAGAAACTAAAATCGTTTTCTTAGTTTCCAATTTAACAAACAGAAACTAAAATATCAATATCAGTTTCCGGAATGTTTAAACTTTTTTTCCTGAAAAGCGGATTACAACAGCTTCACCTGAATGGAATTTTCCTTCGGTAAGATGTAAAACTTCTTTTTTGAATGTGGTGAAATCAAGATCAATAAAATCAGTGGCAATATTTTCGAGTGAATAAAGATGATCAATGTTTTTAGGTCCGCCGGAGTTTTTTGAAATTTGATCTTTCTCAAAAGATTCTAAAATCAAAGTTCCGCCCGGCTTTAACGAATCAATCACTTTTTTATGAACATGAATTCTTTCTTCTTCCGGTAAATGTACAAAGATAAGCGCGGCGGCATCATAAAAATTGTTTGGCGGAGTAAATGCGGTAATATCGGCAATAAAATAATTTACCGAAACTAAATTTTCTTCGGCTAATTTAAGTGCTTTTTGTTTTGCAGATTCGCTAAAATCAACAGCATCAGCTTGCCAGCCGAGTTTTGCGGCATAGACAGCATTTCTACCTTCGCCTTCGCCCAAAAATAAAATTTTTCCGGCGGGCAAATCAGCAAGTTCAGTTTTTAAAAAATCGTTCGGTTCTTTTCCGTAAACAAAATCAGTTTGTGAAAAACGCTCATCCCAAAATTCTTTTTCCATAATTGGCTTTTCTCGCAGTCTTTAATTCTTTAGAATAAAATTGATCTTCATCAGGTAAATTTAATAGAGAATCAATATAATTCAAAGAATTATTATCTTCTGTTGAAGATTTTTCAACCGGATCTGAAAAGCACCATGAAAGTAAAGAACTCTCGGGTAAATTAAGTCCTGCTTCACGTGCTGCATCAACGGCACTTTGAGATCCGTCAATATTGATCACGTATTTATTGCCATCGGGTGCAATAAATAAGACTTTGTAAGTTGTCATATTCCCTCCTGTAGGGAAAATTATTCATATTTTATTTTCGAAAGAAATTCTCGAAATATTAAATTTCTTTCAATGACAAAAACTTTACCTGAAAAAGAAATGAATATATTTTTAAGAAATGAATGCGCCCTCATGTTAATTTTAATATAAACAATTGTTAATAATTGTCAAACATTTAAGTGTTAAGCTCGTTGTTTATAATGATCTCATGAAATTCTTTCATGCGTAAAATTAAATCTTTATGATTTGCGCCTTTAATTTCAATGCGTTTGAAAGATTCATAATTTTTAAGATAAGATTTTCCGATAGGTTTTTTCCAGAATTCATCTTCACTACCGACAATTTGAATTACCTCTTTTCTAATTTTTAGTTCAATTGGAAACGATAAATTTTCTTTTTTGAACATTGAATCAATATTCAAAAAGACTGAATTAATACTTTTCCTTTTAATATTTTTAATACTTTTAATTCCGGTTTTTGTAAAGTCAATATATTTTTTTGCATTGTAAAATTCATCTTGTGAAAAATTATTATTTTTAGATCTTCCAAGAAATAAAAAGACAGTCAGCTTAAAAAATAATTTCAATAATTTTGCTTTGCCTAAAAACCGGTATAGAAAATTTGGGGAATTTAAAGATGGAGATGAAGCCATTAAATAAATTTTATTTGCGGAATTGTCAAAATGAGCAAGCCACAATCCCGTCAATCCACCGTATGATGAACAAATCAGTGTATATGAATTTTCGTCAATTAATTTTTTGATTGCGATCTTTATTATTTCTGCCTGCTCACGATTTGTAATTGTTTTCGTTAGCGGAGAACTTTTCCCGAATCCTAATCTATCAAATAAAATAATTTTACCGAAGGCATTTTGCTCTAAAAGAAATTTTGCAGGACGCTCAACTAAACTGCTGTTGCCGTAAATTCCGCCGCCGTGAAGATACACCGCAATTTTAGAATTGCCATTTTGGGATGAAATTAATTTAGCGTATAAATTTCTATCATCAAATTGTATGAATTTTTCTTCGATCTGAATTTTCATTTTTGTTAATTGAAGTTTCAATTGTTTTCGTGAGTTATTACATAAATAAGTTTTTGTCCGCTTTTAGGAACAGGCTGATCTTCTGCAGAGTAAACTATTAATTTATTTTTTTCGTTAATTAAAAAAAGTTTTATTATTTCTTTCCCCTCATTCTTTTTTAAAAAATCGTCATAAGTAAATTCTTTTGTAAAAGTGGTGCTATTAATTTTATTGTTAACAATATGTTCTTCTAAATAATAATATGTATGTTCATCATCAAAAATTAATTTTCCTTGAAGATCTTTAGAAACACTTTTTTGCTCTTGTTCTTCTTCGGGCTCAAATGAAAGCTGGTAAACTTCATCTTTGGTAAAAAATTTAGAAAAATACATTGCGGCAAGCGAGTTTACTTTTTCGTTAGGAGATAATGCGATCAATCTTCCGATGCCATTTAGATCGAGTTTCTCTTCAATATTTTCTGATAAAATACTTCCGTAATATGAATTAAAGCCGGCTAATTTTGCTTTTGAAATGTTATGCCGGTTCGTATCAACTAATAGTGTTTCAAAATTATTTTCTTTTATTATCCTTGCTATTTTTAATGCGAAAGGATGCGCTCCTAAAATCAAAAATCCGCGAGGTTCCTTATTTGTCAATTTCAAAAATTTTGCAAGCGGTCTTGCGGAAATTCCGTAAACTAAAATTGTTGAAATAATAACTAAGAAAACCAATGGAGTTAAAGCTCTTGCTGAATCAACATTTTGATGCATTAATTCCAATGCAAAAACCGAGGCAACTGCAGCGGCAACAATTCCGCGCGGTGCCATCCAGCTTAAAAATATTTTTTCTTTTAAATTTAAATTCGTTTTAATAGTCGAAATAAATACAGCGGCCGGTCGTACAATTAAAATCAAAATTCCAACAAAAATTAAGCTGTTCCAATCAAGCATTTCTAAATCAGCAATTTTTAATCTTGATGCGAGCAGCATAAATAAAAATGTAATAAAGAGCGTTCGCAAATTTTCTTTAAATTCTAAAATATGAGTAATTGCAGCATATTTTTGATTTGCCAGATAAATACCGGAAATAGTAACGGCAAAAAGTCCGCTTTCCGGCTGAATCAAATTAGAAATTGCAAAAACGATTATGATCAAACTTATTGAAAGCGGATTTTGAAGATAATCAGGGATCAATCTTTTTCTTAAAAGAAATACTAAGAATATTCCTGCAATTAAACCGATTACTGAAGAAATAAAAACGGTTTTTAAGATTCCGAAAATTGTAAAAGATGCAGCCTGCGCTAATCCTTTTGAAACAATTGATTCATAAACAAGAACGGCAATTAAAGCGCCCACAGGATCATTAACAATTCCTTCCCATTTTGTAATGGAATTAATTTGTCCGCCAATTTTAATCTCACGAAGAAGCGGAATTATAACTGTGGGACCGGTTACAACTAAAATTGCACCCAAAAGAAGTGAAAGAAGAAAATCTAATTTTAAAATGTAATAAGCGGCAGCAGTAATTAAAACCCATGTGACAAGAATTCCAATGCTTATAAGTCTTAAAATAATTTGTTTTGTGGTTTTAAGTTCTTTAAACTTTAGATTTAATCCGCCTTCAAAAAGAATTATGGCAACAAAAATAGAAACAACCGGGAATAATAATTCGCCGAATGCTTTATCGGGATCAAACAAATTTAAGACCGGACCTATAATAATTCCGGCAATTATAAGAAGTAAAATTGATGGAAACTTAAAACGCCATGAAATCCATTGAGCAATAATTCCGCCTGCAATAACAAAAGATAATTGTAAAAGAATATTTTCCGACAAATACTTCCTCTAAATGATTATAAAATAAATCAACGTAAAATTAAATTGAAATGAAATATAAAACGTGAGAAAAAAGAAAAGCCCGATAAAATCGGGCTCTTCTTTTAAATTAATAAATAGAATTAGAAACCAAAAATTAAACCAACCTGTATCATATAGAAGTTGCTATTAATATCATCGCTTGTTGCCGCGGCATCAGTAAGATCTTCAAAATCATGCTCTAAAAATACATAACGAAGATCACCGGATAAACTAATAATTTCTGAAACAGGAATTTCAACTCCGCCGCCTAAGTGCCAGCCAAAATTTGATGAAGTTTTATCGGCAATATCAAATTCCGCATTATCATATTCAATTGAAGTATTATGCCAGCCAACACCAATTGCACCGTAAAGATTTGGCAACACATAAATTAACCCGGTAGCGGTTACCGGCCAACTTGTAACTTGAACATTATTGGCATATTCTTCTGTTCTGTAACTTATAGCACCTTCAATACCTAAAACAGATGCCAATTTTGCTCTTAATTGAACTCCAAACAAAAAGCTTCCGCTTTCAGCATCGCCGGCTTTTTGATATCCTACAATGGGACCAAAGCCGATTCCTGATTCATATCTGGATTTTTCTTTTTCCCTGTAAACAACGCTTCTTTTTTCAACAGTATCACGAGGTTGATTTTGATTGATTATTACGGTTTGCTGATTTTCAGGTGCGCCTTCTTTTATTGTTACACTGTCTTTAACTTCAGTATGAACTTTAACAGTATCTGATTGTGCAAAAGCGAAACCTGTAAATAACATTAAAAACACTACTAATCTAACGAACATAAAACCTCTCAAATTGTTAAACATATGATCTACATAAATAACATCGTACATAATTCAATATAGAAGTTTTTTAAAAATATGCTATGAATTGCTATATGCATTTAGATTTGACTTTTAATATTTAAAAGAATAAGTAGTAAAAAGTAAGATTTTACTATAAAAATTAAATAAAAAGTCAAGGAAATCAGTTGTTACAGCTGATTCTTGATAAGTTTTTCAATTTTCAAAAGTTCTTTTTCGGGAATATGATTTTCGATTTCAGGAAACAAGATTCGTTCTTCAAATCTTATGTGTTCATCTAAAAGATTACCGATTTGACGTAGCAAATTTAAATTGATGATTCCTTTTGATTTTATCTTTTCGTCAATTTCAAAAATTGTCTGTCGGATTTTGATATGCTGTTTGAAAGTTTCTAAAATAAGTTCATTGTTTTCCGTAACATATTTTGCAAAATAAGGAAGCAGAATTTCCTCTTCTTCGCGAAAATGTTGAACAAGATCTTCTTTGTAAAATTTTAAAAAATCTTCCGCAAAAGAATTGAAATCATTTTCATTTTCGGAATTAAGATTTATCAACCTTCGTGCTTTTACTAATCCGTGATGATGATCATGCGATAATTTATATAAACTTTGATGACGTTTCATATTTCCAAATGATTTTTATTTTAAGATAAAGATTTTTGAAAAAGATGAAATGGAAAAGAGAAGTTGAGAATGTAAAAAAATATAAAGATGAAAAAATACAAAGATTGAAAGGATAAAAAATTAAAAGATTAAACAAGTAATATTAAAATTTATAACTACTAATAGCTGTAAGTCATTTTATTATTCCCCCTTAAAAAAGGGGGATAAAGGGGATTGTATTGAAAAAAACAAAAAATATTCCCTGCAAGCGGGAATAAAAAAATAGAGTTGTGTCAAATCGAAATAGTAAAACGACCGAGCTTCTTTTAGATTTCTCGCTCCGCTTCGAAATGACAACTGCAAAGATATTTCACTGCGTATGGAATTGTCCGCTGTCTGATTCTCGACAAGCGAGAATGACAGCTAATCTTTAAATCTTTTAAATTTTCAATCTATTAATCATACAAAAGTTTGAAATCTTTTTCTTTTCCTTTTTGATGCCAAGTTTCAGGAACGACTTTCCAATTTCCGATTGCTTCGGGATTCACAACTTTTTTCTGTTCGATCCATTTCATCAAATAAAATCTTAAATCTTTATCGGTCGAAGTTAAAATTCTTTTTGAAAGTTCATCTTTATGAATTTTTGCGCCTTCGGTTAAATGTCCGCCGCCGCCGTTTCCGCGATATGAATTTACCGCGACTTTGTAATTTTTATCCAAATCAAATTTGCTTCCGTCAGCCATTGATGTAATTGTAACTTTTTCACCTTCC
Source organism: uncultured Melioribacteraceae bacterium (assembly GCA_965365345.1). Lineage (GTDB taxonomy): Bacteria > Bacteroidota > Ignavibacteria > Ignavibacteriales > SURF-24 > CBDUBH01. Next base: position 23,224 of record CBDUBH010000001.1, on the reverse strand, counting down.
GGTTTGGAAACATCAACAACATAATTTATTCCGGCAGCTGATGAAAAATTGTAAAATGCTTTTGCAAGTTCAGGTGAATTATTTCTTTCGGAATATTTCAAATTCCCTTTTTCATCTTTTTTGAATTTTAAAAGATTATCATTTTCATTTTTCATTGTGTTGAACCAATTTGCGTATGAATATTCAAGATAATCTTTAATTTCTTTTCCGCTTAACTGCATTGTGTAAAGTAAATTTTCGTAACGGTAAAGATTAAACATATCTTTTACATAAACTTTTCCTGAATCTATTGAAGTATTAAAAGCGAGCGGTGCCGCAAATGAAATATCGGCATCAGTAATTTCCAACTGAATTTTATGGATCAAATCAACAAAATCTGAATTTCCAAACATTGATTCTTTTGTAGTAATTGTTTTTGTAAATTCGCCGATCTCTTTTGAAACATATTTTTTTACTTCTTCAAATTCATTTTGAAATTTATTCATAAATTCTTCATCGGCTTTGAAATTTTTCATTTCTACAATTTCACCCGATTTATCAACTATATCCCAAGATTTACTTTCTTTATCATAATTCAAAACAACTTCCGTTGCCGCAACATTTCGCGCGCCGCTGGTTGGACCCATAATTAAAACTTCATTTCCGTTTGGACCTTTTTCAAAATAATTCCAAATCTTGTGATCGTGCCCTACAAAAACGATATCAAATCCCGCAACTTGCTGCGCGATCAATTTAGAAGCATTTTCATTTTTATGATCATCAGCTTTTTGATTGTTGTAATCATAATCAACTCCTGCGTGAAAAAGTCCAATCAAAACATCGGGATTTTCTTTTTGCTTGATTTCATTTACCCAAAATTTTGCCGATTCGATCATATCGTTAAATTCCATTCCTTCCCAAATTTGTTCAGGCAACCATTTCGGAATTGCGGGAGTTATAAGTCCGAGCACAGCAACTTTAACGCCTTTTTTATTTATGATTGTGTAAGGTTTGAAATATGGTTTGCCGGAATTTTTATGAACCGCATTTGCTGCAAGCCAAGGAAAATTGATTTCTTTATTGAATTTATCATAAACCGGATGACCTGTTTCAATATCGTGATTTCCAACTCCGCCCGCATCGTATTTCATGAAATTCATTGCGCGCGCGTAAAGATTCGGCACATCGGTTTTTTCAAAATTGAAATAATAAACAGCCGGCTGTCCCTGTAAAATATCGCCGTTATCAAGTAAAATTACTTCCTGATCTTTTTTATTGCGTTCTTCTTTTACAAAAGTTGAAACATGAGCCAAAGATGAATTAAAATCCTTTGCATCGCGAAAATCATAAGGATAAATTGTTCCATGAACATCGCTTGTTTCAATAATTTTTAATTTTACGGTTTGTGCGTTTATTGAAATTGTAAAAATGAAAATTACAGCAAAAATATTTTTTATAATTGAATTTCGAATCATTTAGTTTCCTTTGTAGAGTTTGAATGAAAAATACAGAATTAAAATTACGAAATTAATTTGAAAATTGATTTGATAAAAAAATTGAAAAAATTTAAAATAAATTTCCGAGGATTAATGATTTCAAAATATATAATAAAGAAGAAAACAAAATTTTTGTAAAAAGTTTTCGTTCAAATCAGATAATTGAAAATTTATTTGTTAATTTCCGAAAGTTTAAGTTTGAATTTTCTTATTAACCGGGAGAAGTAATGAATCTTAAATCAAAACATTTCGCCATTTTAATAATCATTTATTTTATTAGTTCTTTAAGCGCTTTTGCGCAGGATGCTCCGATTGTTTGAGGAGAAATTCCAAAAGCAGAATTAGAAATGAAATCTTTTCCGCAAGATACAAACGCTTCTGCGGTTATTCTTTGCGATTTCGGAGTTTCACAAGTCGGCGATGAGCTAAATGTTGAGTTTACAAGACATTTGCGTGTTAAAATTTTGACAACAAAAGGATTTGAATGGGGAACATTTTCAATCCGAGTTTACGAAAAAGGAAGTGAAGAAAGAATAACAGATATAAAAGCCGCAACCTATAATCTTGATGAAAACGGAAAAATTGAAAAAATAGAAATGCCTAAAAAAGATGTTTTCAAAGAAAAAGTTGCCAATGGACGTGTTGATTATAAATTTACATTACCCGGTTTAAAAGTTGGCTCCGTTATTGAAGTTTCATATAAAATCGATGCAAACAATTTGTTTCAAATAAAAGATTGGACCTTTCAACACGAAGAACCGGTTTTATGGAGTGAATACAGAGTAATTTCACCATTAACGATTTCTTATTCAGCTATCAGAAAAGGTTATGAAGATTATTTTGTACAAGAAACTTATGAAGATTCAAAAGTATTTTCAGGCACAACAGCAAACTATATGCAAAGAAAAATTATTCCTTGCACTTTTAACCGTTGGGTTGTAAAAGATGCACCGGCAATCCGTGAAGAAGCATTTATGACAACTACTGATGATTATGTAAATAAAGTGGAACTTCAATTAGCGGGTTACTCATTTCCGGGAGTGCCCTGGAAAAATGTTTTAAATACTTGGTCAAGTTTTTCCAAAGAATTAATGGATTCAAAAAATTTCAGTAGAAAAATTGATGATACAAGAAAAGTTAAAAAACAAGTTGAAATTATTACAAAAGATTTAGTTGATCCCGAACAAAAATTATTTGCAATTTATGATTGGGTTTCAAGATCAATAACCTGGAATAAAGCAAGCAGAATTTTTGCGGATCTTGATGTAAATGAAGTTCTCGAAAAAAAAGAAGCAAACAGTGCAGAAATTACTTTTCTGCTTCTTTCAATGCTGAAATGTGCAGGAATTGAAGGTGAACCTGTGATTTTAAGCACACGCGGAAACGGAAAACTTCAAACTTTATATCCGATTGTTTCACAATTTAATTATGTAATGGCAAGAGTTAAAATCGGTGAAAAAATTTATAATATAGATGCTACCGATCCTTTGCGACCGATCGATATTCTTCCCAAAAAAGTTTTGAATATTAAAGGTTTGGTAATTAAAAAAAATGAGGTTGAATGGGTCGATTTTACTTCCGATAAACAACATACGGTAAGATCAATTTCGAATATTTATTTAAATGAAGATGGGTCATTAAGCGGAAACCTTACAGATCAATATTCTTAATATGGAAGTTTAAGCATTCGTTCCAAATTAAAAGACAAAAGTGAAATTGAAGTAGCTAAAGATATTTTTGCCTCTGAAAAAAGCGGATTGCATTTGGATTCTGTTCAAATTACAGGAAAAGATGAAATTAATTCCCCAATTGAGTTCAAAGCCTCGGTTTCAGCCGATAATTACGCACATTCAAACGGCGATTTTATTTATATAACTCCGCAAATTATTCATCGCTCTGATGAAAATCCGCTTAAAACTAATATAAGAAGATTTCCAATTGATTACGGATACAGATCAAATTATACAATTCTTACAAATTTATACATTCCGGAAGGATACGAGATCAAGGAGATGCCGAAAGATCTGACTTACTCGGCAGCAGTTGGAGGAGTTACATACTCACGCAAAATCAGCGTAACAGAAAATCAAATTCAATTTTTAACAAAATACACGGTAAAATCAATTGAAGTAAAAGCACAATTTTACAATGCTTTAAGAGAATTTTATTCAAAGATGATTGCCGCAGAAGCTGAGCAAATAGTTTTACAAAAAAAGAATACATCTGAAACTGCTGTTCAAACTTCGGCTGTAAAATAAATAGAATTTCAAAAAACAAAAGACAGTAAATGAAAAAAATAAATTTAACTTTTTTATTGCTCTTAATTTTTTTGTTAAGCGGTGTGCGGGCAAGCGAAAAAGAATATGACGTAAAAAGAATAAATAAAAATATATTGTTTGATGCGACATCTGCCGTAAGAGTTAAATCAACAAAATTCGAAATAAAAAACCGTAACAGCGCAACCGAAAAAGTAAAAAGAGCAATAACGATTTTTCATCAAAAAGATCGGGATTACGGAAAAATAGTTTTATGGTATGATAAATTTCATAAAGTAAAGGATCTTGAAGGCAAATTATTTGATGCTGAAGGAAATGAAATTAAAAAACTAAAAAGTTCCGATATTGAAGATTACAGCGCTGTTGATGGATATACTTTGTTTGATGATTCGCGTGTAAAAATTGCAAGTCTGTATCATAATGTTTTTCCATATACTGTTGAATTTACTTATGAGATCTCATATGATGGATATATTAATTGGCCGACCTGGCGATGCCAGGAAAGTTTAAATCCTATTGAGCAAAGCAGATTTGAAGTTGTTTGCGATAAGGATTTTGAACTTCGTTATTGGGTAAATGCGGATTCCGTTAAACCTGAAATTTTCATAAACGGCGGGAAAAAAATCTATCTTTGGGAAGAAAAAGAAATTCCAAAACTTTCCGAAGATGTTTACGGTGATGATATTGAAGATGTTACTTCAATTGTAAAAATTGCGCCTGAAAATTTTGAAATTTCCGGTTACGAAGGAAGTATGAAATCATGGAAAGATTTTGGACTTTGGTTCTATAATTTAAGCAAAAATAAAAATCAACTTCCTCAACCGGCAATAAATGAAATTAAAAATCTTGTAGATCCTGATGATGAAATTCACACAAAGATCGAAAAACTTTACAAATACATGCAATCAAAAACGCGCTATGTAAGTATTCAACTTGGAATTGGCGGCTGGCAGCCTTTCGATGCAAAATTTGTTTACGAAAAAGGTTACGGCGATTGCAAGGCGCTTTCAAATTATATGGTTTCAATATTGAATGAAGCAGGAATTAAATCTTATCCGGTTTTAATAAATAACGGAAGTAAAAGATTTCCGCTTATAAGTGAATTTCCGAGCAATCAATTCAATCATGTAATTGTTTGCGTTCCTTTGGAAAAAGATACAGTTTGGCTTGAATGTACGAGTCAAACAATTCCACCGAATCATATCGGATACACAAATGAAAACAGAAAAGCTTTGATGATAACTTCCGAAGGCGGAGTATTAATTTCAACGCCGAAAAAAAATTCCGGAGAAAATTTTCAAACAAGAATTTCAGAAGTGAATTTAGATGTAAAAGGAAATGCTGAGGTTAATTCAAAAACTGTTTGGAACGGAAATCAAACAGATAGAATTAGAGGAAATGTTGAAAATGCAACCGTGCAGGAACGCGAACTTTGGATAGTAAAAAATTTGGGCGTTGCCGATGCCAGATTACAGAATTTTAATTTTGATGGATTAAATTCATCAAAGCCGGAAATAAATTTGGAGTTGAAGGTGACAATTCCATTATACGCCTCAATTTCAGGAAATAGAATTTTCTTTAAGCCAAATATTATGGAAAAAAGAAATACTGCACCAAAAAATATTACAGAAAGAAAATCTCCCGTAAGATTCGTTTTTCCTTATTTGGATAAAGATTCGGTCTATTGTAAAATTCCCGAAGGATACAAAATCGAAGCGATACCCGGGGAAATTAATTTGGAGTCATCGTTCGGCAAATTTTCGGTAAAAACAAATTTGATAAATGAAAATACAATTTTGTACACGCGTGAATTAAAAATTGATGAGTACAGCATTCCGGCAGAAAAATATTCTGAATACAGAAGTTTCTTTTCGGAAGTTGTTAAATCGGATAAGTCTCAAATTGTATTCGTGAAAAAATGAGTTGATCTAACAGGTTAATAAATTAAAAGCAGACAGATTCGTAATAAGCGAGAATGACGGCTTAATTATTTTCGGTTTTCTAAATTGTATTATTCTTTCTGATTTAATCGGGATTGAGAATCTGACAAAATTCAAAATTTACTTCTAAATTCTTACCTGCTTACTTTCTCAAATTCTTACTTTAACAGCATCATTTTTTTCGATTGAACAAAATTATCCGCTTTTATTTGATAAATGTAAATTCCTGAAGAAAGTTTACTTGCATTAAAGTTTACTTTATAACTTCCGGCATTCTGAATTTCGTTTACCAATGTTGAAACTTCTCTTCCCAAAATATCAAAAACTTTTAACTCAACTTTACTTTGTGCTGAAAGTTGATAAGTAATTGCAGTACTTGGATTAAATGGATTCGGATAATTTTGATTTAGAACAAATTCCTTTGGAGTTATATTTTTATCACTTCCCACGCTTGTAGGAAGATTCGTAAAGTTATTTTGGTAAACATTAAAAGCTTCTTTTACGTATTCTCTTGCTAATGTTATTGAATTTAAGTTATCACTTCCTCTTCCAACTACGTAAGCAACAATCAATTCAACAGGTTTATTTTTTTCTAATGTAAATGGACCTACAGCAACATGTTGTCTTTGATCACTAGGATATCCATTTAACCAACCCGTTTGAGTAACTGGATCCCCCGAATACCAGAACTTAGGATTAATTGAACTGCAATCAACTCCACCTTTTACTTCATTCCAATTACAAGGATCTAAATATCTGCCTTCTTGTGTTTTTCCTTCCATATAATATCGGTCTTCAATTTCATTATTCGGATCCTGGATAGGTGGTTCACCGCTTTGCCAATGTACTGAACCGCTTAATCCAACATTTTTTGCTCCTAAGATTTCTTTCTTTGTATTACTTGTAGGATCAAAATAATATGCAGTATCTAAAGGTATGTCAATTCCTAAATCAAATACTCCATTATTGTTCTGATCTGTAAAAGTTTCTCCTTCGACAAATTCTGCCGGAGTTTGAATAAATGTTGTAAACAGTGCCGGGGGAGTATCACTATAACCGCCGGAGTAGTTTCCGTAACTATCATCAATTTCATCATTATAAGTAAACATGGATTTTAGAAGAGTATCTGTTCCCGCCAAATCATCAGTAGGATGTCCCAAATCTGTATCTGTCCAAGCACTAAAGTAAACCGAATCATGTTCTTCGGCAACAAATCCCGTATTGAAAATTTTGTATTTTATGAAAATAATATTTTTCATTGCTTCATAATTTGATCCTCTTGAAGCAAATACTGTCTGATGAACTTCAATCCCTTGAGGCGGAACATTATCATATCTTCTTTGTTCTGCAGGTTTTGAGTCATTATAAACATTCCAAGTAGTTATATTACCTAAAATTACCGGCTTATCTTCATCAGGATCCCAAATGCCGTTACTGTTTTTATCAACCGGATCATAAACTCCGTCATTATCACCGTCGTAAAATTCGGCACCGAGTTCAACAGCTTTTGTCCAGTATTGCCAATTCACTCCGAAAGGTTCATCGTCAGATTTAACAACATAAATATTATTTCTCGGATCATTATTTAAGCCACCGAATTTTCCCGGAACATAATCTTCGATTAATGCAGCGGATTTAACCCCATTGGTCCAAATCTTTCCGTTATTCAATCCGCTTAAAGCAAAACCGGCACTGAATAAAATTACAACATCATCATATCTGGCATTTTCCCTATTAATTTTGTCATTAGCAAGGATTCCTTTATTGTCTATCGGCATTTTAAGTCTGTTTACATCAATATTAACTACTTGATTTTGATAAGGTATAAAAATAGAATCTAAACCACGATAATTAGCGGTATTTCCTGATGAATCAACTACAACAAAGGAAAAATACAAATTATCAAATTCTTTTATATCTCGTGTAAGTGAAAAGCTGAAAATATTATCTCCTGCAACCAAATCACCGTTATCGCTATTTCCGTCATCTTTCATTTCAACTAAAACTGTATCACCAAGATTTTTTGAATAGTTTAGATATACGAATTCTAAATTATCATCATCGGCATAAACAGAAAAATTAAATTTATTGTTTACGCTATCAACATCAAAAACATATTTATAAAGATATGGATTAGTAGCGGTATCTTTAGTTTCATTTAAAAAGCCATACCAAATCTGGTAATTCGAATTATCCGGTTCACGTAACGAGGCAAAGGAAAATCCTGTTTTATAATTAGTTTTTGCTACGTTAAACTGTATGTCATTTCCATAAAAATTCGTAAAGTTAAATTGTTCGCTCCAGGTTTCGCCATTATCTTCTGAAATTTTATACACTACATCGCTTTGGGTTAAATTTTCAACGGGAGTATTTTTTGCAACTTCGTAAAACAAAAATAGTTTTCCGGATTCTTCAACAAGTTTTAAGTTTGATAATTCTAAATCGGAAGAAATTATTTCAACAGGATTTGACCAGGTAATTCCATCTGAACTTTCAATCAAATAAATATCATCTTCTTGATTTTGATAAGCGATTAACCACTTGTCATCTAAAATAATTATAGATGGATTTTTTGCTGTATTTAATTGTGAATCAACCACAACAAATTCATTTTCCCAAGTAGCTCCGTTATCCAAACTTTTTCTGTAAAAAATACCTGATGGATTTGAATTAAAAATTTTGCTGTAAGTTATATAAACTGAATTTTCATCTTTTGAATAAAAAAGATTTCCGTTTACAGCACCTTTAATTTGCAGCTTTTCTCTCATAATTTGAGTTGAAGTTGACAGGAAAGAATCCAATCTTGCAACTTTAAGCTGAGGATTATCATGATCTGTATACGTTAATACTACTTTATTATTATTTGTTACAACAGAGTTAAGGTTCATTAAAGAATCTGATCCGAAAGGAAGTTTTACAGATCTTTGTGTTGACCAATTATCATTTGACAAATGAGCATAATAAAGATTGATTTCATTAGGATTACTTAATCTTTCACTCCAGAAAAAATAAGATTCATTTTCATTAAGCGGTACGAATAAAGATGCTTTGTTAGACTTAGCTTCTGAAATTGCGGAATGGGTCAATTGTTTCGGAATTTCAAATTGCGCATGAATAAGGGAAACAATAACAAAAGAAAAGAAGAATACTTTTTTAAATTGATTTAACATTGAATATGCCCCACGATTTGTTATTTCTGTTTTGAATATACAAAAAAAAATAAATAAAAAAGCCGTCACTAAAATGACGGCTTTTTTATTTCAACATTAGAAATTTTACATTACTTTTCATTGATCTTTCAACTTTACCAATGTTAAAATTGTATAAACTGCAACCGATTCGTTTTCCTGATTTAAAACTTCAACATACCATTCAACTACACCGCTGTGAATTTCATTTTCTTTTTTTTCTTTCAATGTTTTTTTGCGACAAGTTAATTGAACATGAATTGTATCACCTACGTAAACCGGTTTTATGAATCTTAAATTATCAATTCCGTAATTTGCCAAAACCGGACCGGGCGCTGGATTTACAAACAATCCGGCAGCGGCGGATAAAACAAAATATCCGTGAGCAACTCGCTTTTCAAAAATAGATTCTTTGGCAGCAATTTCATCCATGTGAGCGTAGAAAAAATCGCCGCTTATTCCCGCAAAATTCACAACATCAGTTTCTGTAATTGTTCTTCGATGTGTGATTAAAGTTTCACCGATTTGCAGCTCTTCAAAATACTTTTTAAAAGGATGAATTTTATCTTCAATTAAATTTGCTCCTTTTACATATTCATTTGTTATGCGCGATAAAGTTTCGGGCGAGCCTTGCAATGCAACTCTTTGCATGTAAGTTTTTACCGATAAAATTCCGCCGAGTTCTTCTCCGCCGCCCGCTCTTCCCGGACCGCCATGTTTTAAATGCGGAAGTGGTGAACCGTGTCCGGTTGATTCCTTCGCGCAATTTTTATTGATAATCATAATTCTACCGTGGTATGATGCAGTTGCCAAAGTAATTTTTTTTGCAATTTCATCATCGGCAGTGAAAATTGAACCAACCAAACTTCCTTTTCCCTTATTAGCAATTTGAATTGCTTCGTCTAAATTTGAATAAGGCATAATTGTATTTACAGGGCCAAAAGCTTCAATTTCGTGAACTTCATTTTTTTCAAAAGGATTTTCGCATTTTAAAAGAACGGGCGAAACGAAAGATCCTTTTTCTTTATCGGCATCAATTAATTCAAACTCATCCGAAACTCCGTAAACAATTTCGGCAACTTTTGAAAGTTCAAAAATTCTTTGCTTAACTTCTTTAACTTGCGATCTGCTTGCAAGCGAACCCATTCTAACTTCTTCTGAATCAGGATTTCCGATCTTCACTTTTGAAAGTTTTTTTGAAACAGCATCAATTACATTTTGCATAAATTGTTGCGGGACAATTGATCTTCGGATAGCTGTACATTTTTGTCCCGCTTTGGAAGTCATTTCTTTAAAAACTTCTTTCACAAAAAGATCAAATTCTTCAGTGCCCGGTTTTGCATCAGGAGCCAAAATCGAGTAGTTCAAAGAATCGGTTTCCATATTGAAGCGAACGGAATTTTCAATTATTTTTGGATGTACTTTTAATTTTTGCCCGGTTGAAGCCGAGCCCGTAAAAGTTACAACATCCTGGCAACTCAGATTTTCAAAAAGATCAACATCACCGCCGCTGACAAGTTGAATTGCACCTTCAGGAACAATTCCGCTTTCAACAATTAATTGAACCAATTTTTCAGCAAGATGTGATGAAATTGGTGAAGGCTTCAAAATCGCCGGCATTCCCGCAAGCCATGTGGGTGCAAGCTTTTCGAGCGCTCCCCAACAAGGAAAATTGAATGCATTTATATGAAGCGCAACTCCTTCAAGCGGAACTAAAATATGCATCCCGACAAATGTTCCGTTTTTGGAAAGCGGTTCAACATTTCCTTCGGTTAAAAAAGTTTCGTTCGGAAGTTCTCTTCTGCCTTTACCGGAATAAGTAAAAAGCGTTCCAAATCCGCCATCTATATCAATCCAAGAATCAATTTTAGTTGCTCCGGTTGATACTGAAATTTTATAAAGTTCTTCTTTTCTTTCCATCAAATATTTCGCAAGATTTTTCAACATTAATGCGCGTTCATGAAAAGTCATTGAACGTAGTTTCGGTCCGCCAATTTCACGCGCGTAATCAAAAGCACCTTTGAAATCAATGCCTTCGGTGTTTATTTCACCTATTTTTTCGCCCGTTACCGCATTAAAAATTTCTTCTGATTTTCCGCTGCCGAATTGCCATTTTCCGTTTATGTAACTTTTGATCTGCATAAAATTTCCTTTTATTTATCTGACTTTTGATCAGCCCAAATTTTATAATTTGAATCTTGTTTTTTTCTATCTTCGGGAATTTCGCGCAAAGGTTCGCAAGTCTTGAAAGTTTCGTGCATTTGTTTTGGAAGCGCCTGATAAATCTTCGTTCCCTCGGTTTTCCAATTTATCATTTCATCACTTACATCTTTGATTATTTTTGCCGGATTTCCAACAACAACTTTTCTGCTTGGAATTTTAGAATTTGCTTGAACAAATGCCAATGCGCCGATAATGCATTCTTCACCAATTTCCACATTATCCATAATTACGGCGTTCATTCCGATTAAGGAATTTCTTCCGATTGTTGCGCCATGAATAATTGCGCCGTGCCCGATGTGAGCGCTTTCTTTTAAAATTACAGTAACTCCGGGAAACATGTGAATTGTGCAATTTTCCTGAACGTTGCATCCGTCCTCAATAATAATTTCACCGAAATCCCCGCGAAGTGATGCGCCCGGGCCAACATAAACATCTTTTCCGATAATCACATTTCCAATTACATTCGCATTGGGATGAATGAACGCGCTTTCATGAATTACGGGTTTGAATCCGTTGTACTCAAAAATATTTGCCATAGTTTTTAATTAAAAGATTATAAAGATTAATTTTTAATTTGAATTTCCTTTAAATTTTTCATTTTTCAGAAAATTTTATAAAAAAATAAATTTCAGATTCTCTTTTGTTATTTCGAATGAAATGAGAAATCTTTTAAATCAATTTTCTTTTAATGAAAAATTGAAATTCGTAAATCCTTTCTCCGGATTTTCATCGGGACAAGTTCCATTATCCGGTTTAAAGACTCAAAGAAGATAATCTCAAAGATTGCCGCGCTTCGCTCGCAATGACAAGCTAATGTTTTACATTTTGAATTTTAAAACTTCTTCTATTCTCACATTCTAAATTCTCACCTTCTCAAGCAACATTTTCAATTATAGTAGCCATTCCTTGCCCGACTCCGATGCACATTGTGCAAAGTGCATATTTCTTTTTCCGTTTTTGCAATTCAATAGATGCTGTTAAAAGTAAACGTGCGCCGCTCATTCCAAGCGGATGTCCCAATGCAATTGCGCCACCGTTTGGATTCAATCTTTCGTCATTTTCATCAATTTTCAGTTCTCGTAAAACTGCTAATGATTGCGCAGCAAAAGCTTCATTTAGTTCAATGATATCAATATCATCCAAAGTTAAATTTGCTTTTTGCAGAACTTTTTTCGTTGCATTAACCGGGCCGATTCCCATAATACGCGGTTCAACTCCGACAACTGCCGAAGCAACGATCCTTGTCATCGGCTTTAAATTATTCTTCTGCGCAAATTCTTCCGATGAAATCAGCAAAGCACATGCGCCGTCATTTATTCCCGATGAATTTCCCGCAGTTACACTTCCGTTTTTTCTAAAAGCCGGATTCAGTTTCGATAAAATCTCTAATGTTGTATTTGGTTTAACAAATTCATCTTTATTAAAAATTATTGGATCTGATCTTTTTTGCGGAATTTCAACGGGAATAATTTCTTCTGCAAGTCTTCCGTTTTGTTGAGCGGCAGTAGCTTTTAATTGGGAGTTCAGCGCAAATTTATCTTGATCTTCACGATTAATATTGTAAAGTTCTACAAGATTTTCGGCAGTTTCTCCCATTGAATCAATTCCAAAAATCTCTTTCAATTTCGGATTTGGAAAACGCCAGCCAATTGTTGAATCGTAAACTTGCATATTGCCGGAATAAGCATGTTCAGATTTTGACATTACGAAAGGAGCGCGTGTCATTTGTTCAACTCCGCCGGCTAAATACAAATCTCCATCTCCAGATTTTATTGCACGAGCCGCATGAATTGCAGCTGTCATTCCGGAAGCGCAAAGTCTGTTTACCGTTTCACCGGGAACTGTAAAAGGAATTCCGGCCAATAATAAAGCCATTCTTGCAACATTTCTGTTATCTTCACCTGCTTGATTTGCACAGCCGAAAATTATCTCTTCAATTTGCGCTGGATCTATTTTTGAATTTCGATTCAATAATTCTTTCATTACAAGTGCGGCTAAATCATCAGCTCGAATTTGCGAAAGCGCGCCGCCTAATTTTCCGATTGGAGTTCGTATTCCATCAATAATAAATGCTTGTTTCATAAAATGGTAATTCTTAAGTAATTAGTTTTTATCAATATATAATTTAAATTTTGTAGGGATTAAGCATGCTATGTTTCTGCTTTATTTCTTAGATTTCTCAAACTGATTTATTAAGTCATGCGACTTGTCTTGAATCTTTCATAAATATATTATTTAAATAATTTGAAGATTTTTGTTTTAACTTTTAATAATATTTACTTCAGTTTTTATTGAAATAAAAAAGATTCCTGACAAGCCGGAATGACATCTCATATTTTAATTATAAATATTTTATTCTTCCAACAAATGTTTGTTTGTTCTGTAAACCGTGCCGTTAAAAAGTGCAACTTTTGATCCGTCACTTTTTATTACAATTACATTATAAACCCCGATTTTATTGGTCAAACTCACTTCTTCTGCTTCTGCAATTAATTCATCACCTTCCAAAATTTTTGCGACATACGAAATATTATTTTCAATACTCATGCTTAAAGTTCCGTGTGAGTTTGATGCAAATGCCAACGCGCTATCGGCAAGCGAAAAAGGAATTCCACCGTGACAAACCTGAAATCCGTTTAACATATCTTTGCGAACTTTCATTTTTAAAGTTGCTTTGCCGGGTTCAATCTTTAAAATTTCTATTCCGAGGTATTTACTGAATCCGTCATTTGATAACATTTTATTTACGGATTCTTCGGCAATTTTTTGTTTGTTCATTTTAAAATACTTCCGCAGGATTTGCTTTGTGGAATTTCTGATTTTCCCTTACCAGTTTTTTTATAAGCATGCTCGGTCTGTACCTGTCTTCATTATATTGTTCATAAAGATCTGTAACACGATCCAGAATTTTCATCAAACCGATCTCATCAGCCCATTTTAATAGGCCTTTTGGATAGTTTACGCCTTTTGTCATAGCAAGATCAATATCTTCAACTGAAGCAACATTAAACAAGACCGCATCAGCAGCTTCATTTATAAGCATTGTTAAAATTCTGAAAAAAATTTCTCTTCCGAGTTCATTGTTTTTATTGGGTTTCGGATTATTTTCGGGATTTGTATAATCATAAAATCCGCGTCCGTTTTTCTTTCCGAACATATTTGCTTCAACCAATCTTTTTTGAATGATTGAAGGTTTGTAGCGCGGATCAAAATAATATTCTTTAAAAACGGTTTCTGTTACTTTATAATTAATATCATTTCCAATCAGATCCATCAATTCAAACGGTCCCATTTTGAATCCGCCGAATTCCTTCATTGCCCAATCAATAGTGGCAACATCTGCAATTCCTTCTTCCAAAATTCTTAAAGCTTCACCGTAAAAAGGACGGGCAACGCGATTAACAATAAAGCCCGGAATATCGCGAGCTATTACAGTTGTTTTTCCTAAATTTTCAATTATATTTTTTGCATCTTCAATTGTTTTTTTTGATGTTGAAATTGCAGGCACAATTTCCACCAACGGTAAAATATACGCGGGATTAAAAAAATGAATTCCTATAAATCTTCCGGGATCATCACAAGCTGATGAAAGCGATGTTACAGAAAGTGAAGAAGTGTTTGTAGCAAGTATGCAATTTTCATTTACAAGTTTACTTACTTCCGTGAAAAAATCTTTTTTGATATTGATATCTTCAATTATCGCTTCGATTATGATCTTTGAATTTTTAAATTCTTCTGGTTTGGATGTAAAATTAATCCTTTCGATAATTAAATCTTTTTCTTCCTTTTGAATTTTACCTTTGGAAATTTGTTTTTCCAACAATTCTGAAATTTCATTCCGGGCTTTATTTAACGCTGTTTCGTTAACATCAAATAAAACTATCGGATAATTTTTCAATGATGCAAGATATGCAATTCCCATACCCATTGTTCCGGAACCTGCTACGCCAAACTGAATTTTTGTCTGCTCCATACTTAGATTAATTCAAATTAAATTGTTAAAAATTCTATTTCAATTTTAATTTTCAAAAAAGATTCCGGGCAAACCGGAATTCAAAACAAATTTTATAAATCTAAAAATATTATTGAAAATAATTTACCATGCGTAAGCTTCGGGAGCTTGATTTCCCGGACCGGGCCAAATTTCATCAAGCTTTTTCATTACTTCATCAGATAAATTTAAATTTATTGCTTCAATACTTTGATCAAGTTGTTCTATTGTTCGAGGTCCTATTATCGGCGAAGTTACAACCGGATTTTTTAACATCCATGCAAGTGCAACTGATGAACAATCAAAATTATTTTCCTTGCATAAATTTTCATAAGCTTCAATTTGCGGGCGCAATTTTTCTGCTGCCTGTTGAAGCTGCGGGCGCGCTCTTCTTCCACTTTTGGGTTTATCTAAAACTCCGCCTGAAAGCATTCCGCCGCCGAGCGGACTCCATGGAATCAAACCTATTCCAAAATTTTTACAAGCGGGCATTACTTCCAATTCAATGTGGCGGTTCCGCAAACTATAAATACTTTGCTCAGAAACAAGCCCGAGCATATTTCTTTTTACAGCTTCGTAATTTGCCTGAACTAAATTCCATGCAGCAAAATTGCTGCTTCCAACATAAGTTATTTTGCCTTCGCGAATCAATTGATCCATTGCTTGCCAAACTTCTTCCCAGGGAGTTTCACGATCAATATGATGCATTTGATAAAGATCAATATGATCAATCTGCATTCTTCGTAAACTATCTTCGCATGCGCGTTTTATATGATAGGCAGAAAGTTTTCCGTCATTTACTCCATCGCCCATTTGCGCATAAACTTTTGTTGCAAGCAAAATTTTGTTTCTGTTGGATTTGTTTTTTGAAAACCATTTTCCCAAAAGTTCTTCAGTGTAACCTTTTCGTACATCGTAGCCGTACATATTTGCGGTATCGAAAAAATTAATTCCGAGATCCAAAGCGCGATCCATAATTTTGTAGCTATCTTCTTCAGATGTTTGTGTACCGAAATTCATTGTGCCCAAACACAATCTGCTAACTTTAACACCGCTTCTTCCTAAATGAACATATTCCATTTTATCTCCAAAATTTATATTTATCGAATTCTCTTTCTGTTCAAATCTTTAAAGAGTTTCAACAGAATAAGATTATGATCAAGATCAAGAAAAGGATTCCGGATACCCACTAGAGCAGGCCGGCCGGAATAACAAACTGTTTTGGTCTTTATTTTTCACCAATTACTTAAATTCCGGTTTTCTTTTTTCCAAAAATGCTTTAATTCCTTCTGAATAATTTTCGGATTCGCCGGCTTGTTTTTGAAGTTCGGCTTCTAAATTTAATTGCTCACCAAGATCATTTTTGAAAGTTTGATTCAATGCTTTTTTGATCAAGCCTAAAGCATTAGTTGGCATTTTAGCCAATGTTGATGCTATCTTTCCGGCTTCATTCATTAATTCAACATCGCTGAAAACTTTGTATATCATTCCTGTTTCGTAAGCATCTTTTGCGGAAATTTTTTCTGCGAGCATCATCATTGCGGATGCTTTTTGAAATCCTACCAATCTCGGTAAAAAGAAAGTTCCGCCGCTATCAGGAATTAATCCAATCTTTGAAAATGCCTGAATGAAATTAGCATTATCGGAAGCAACAACAATATCGCAAGCCAAAGCAATATTTGCGCCTGCACCTGCGGCAGTTCCGTTTACAACGCACACAACGGGCTTTTGAATTTCACGGATCAATTTTATTAAAGGATTATAAACACCAGTAACAATTTCATAAGGATTTTTAGGATTTCCGTTTTCCAAAACATCTGCAAGATCTTGTCCGGCGCAAAAAGCCCTGCCTTCTCCTGTAAGCAAAATTGCTTTAACGGATTTATCATAAGCCGCATTTTCAAGGGTTTGGTAAAGTTCTGCTCCCATTTCTTTATTGAATGAATTTAAAACTTCGGGTCTGTTTAACCAAATAGTTTTAACGCCATTCTCTATTTCATATTTTATAAATTTCATTTCCATTTTTATATGCATTTAAAATGTTCAAAAGGTTGATGGCAATTATCGCAATAATAAACTGATTTGCACGCTGTTGAGCCGAAGGGACTTCTGATTTCTGTTTTATCCGAATTGCAAAACGGACAAATTATTGTTTGAAGATTTATTGAAAAAAGATCATCGTTTGAATCCTCAGATTTTCCCGGCGGCGCAATTCCGTAATTTTTCAATTTTGATTTTGTTTCGTCGCTCATAAAATCTGTTGTCCAAACGGGTGAGTAAACAGTTGAGACCGTAACTTTTGAAAATCCTTTTGAATTCAATTTTGAAATTATATCGCTTTCAATTTGCCGCATTGCTGGGCAGCCCGAATAAGTCGGAGTAATTTCAACAGTTACTTCATCGCCTCTGTTTTCAATGCTTTTAACAATACCGAGTTCAACAATATTTATCACCGGAATTTCGGGATCATTAATTTCCGCAAGATAATTTAAAATTACTTGACCTTGTTCTTTCATATTTATCTCTGTTTTTTTTGCCTTTATAAAATTCAGCATTTGGAAATCAGAGGTTTTATAACAATTATATTTATCATTTTTCTTTTTAATATTATTACTTTACAATAAAAATATAGATTGTCATGAGTTATACATAATGACAATTGTTTAGGTTCTGTAATATCGAAAGAATAAAGTGACGAAAACATTATTAAAACTTTTCACTTCGTTCTAAATAACAAAATTATTTTTCCAAACTTCTTAATTCTTACATTCTCAATTTCTTAAATTCTAATTCACCATTTCGCACCGGGAAAAGATCTTGCAAGTATTTGCATTTCTGCAAGTAAATGCCCTAAATGTTCTGAATGAATTCCTTTTCTGCTTCCTTTAATTTGAAAATTTGTTTCCGGAATTTTAATTTTTGCTCTTTCAAAAATTGATCTTACTTTTTCACTCCAGCTTTCTTTTAATTCACTGTTTTTAATTGTGATTTTTTCATTAGATAAAATTTCAATCAATTCATTGTCTTCAAAAATTTCGCCTGTGTAAATCCAAAGTTCATCAATAGCATTTTGTAATCTTCTGTTACTTTCTTCAGTTCCATCGCCAAGCCTTAACATCCACTCGGCTGAATGGCGGTAATGATATTTCGTTTCTTTAAATGACTTTGCTGAAATTCCTGCAAGTTTTTCGTTCGAACTTTTTTGCAGTTTTTCTGTAAGAAGTAAAAAATAAGTGTCAAACAAAAATTGGCGGGCAATTGTAAAAGCAAAATCGCCTTTTGGAAGTTCGGTTAATTGTAAATTTCTATAATCAATTGCATCGCGAAAATATGCAAGATCATCTTCAGTTCGTCCTTTATTTTCAACCTCTGCGGCAAATTGCAAAAATGCGGATGCCTGCCCGATGCAATCAAGCGCAATGTTTCCAAGTGCGATATCTTCTTCTAAAATCGGCGCATATCCGCACCACTCGGAAAGTCTGTGACCAATAATTAAAAGATCATCGCCCAATCTTAAAAGATATTCAAATAAATATTTGTTAAGATCTCCGTTCAAATTACTCATTATACATTCCTTACGCCTTTCGGGACGCTGTAAAATTGCGGATGTCTGTAAACTTTATCTTTTATCTGATCAAAAAATGATTCATTATCTTCGGGAGTGGAAGCCGTAATTGCAACCGAAGGAACTATCCAAATATTATTTACTTCACCGCGCCTTGCATAAACATCGCGCGCATTTTGTAAAGCTATTTCGGGATCGGGAGCGTGCAAACTTCCCGCGTGAGTGTGCGGCGCGCCGGATTTTTCCTGAATGAAAACTTCCCAAAGATCCCATTGATCCGATTTAGTTTGATTGCCCATTTTTATTCTGATTTTAATTTTAAAATGCTTTTGAAAATTTATGACGCGACTGAAAGATTATGTTTTTTAGCGAAAGCTGCAGCAGCGTCTCTTACCCAAGCGCCGTTTTCGTGCGCTTCTCTGCGCGCTTTTAATCTTTCGCGATTCATCAAACCGTTGCCTTTTATCACTTGAAAAAATTCATCCCAGTTTATTTCACCAAAATCCCATTGACCTGTGTCTTCATTAAATTTCATATCAGGATCAGGAAAAGTAATTCCGATTGCCTGCGCTTGCGGAACAGTCAGATCGACAAATCTTTGCCGCAATTCATCATTACTTTTTAGTTTTACTTTCCAGCGCATTAACTCTTCGGAATTTGGTGAATCTTTATCGCTTGGACCAAACATCATCAGTGAAGGCCACCACCAGCGGTTTACGGCATCCTGTACCATTTGTTTTTGTTCCGGAGTACCGTTTGCCAAAGTTGCAACAATTTCATAACCCTGTTTTTTATGGAAATTTTCTTCTTTACAGATTCTTAAATTTGCGCGGGCATAAGGTCCGTACGAAGATTTTGCGAGCATCGTTTGATTTACAATTGCCGCTCCATCAACAAGCCAGCCGATAACTCCAATATCAGCCCACGATAAAGTCGGATAATTAAAGATACTTGAATATTTTGCTTTTCCTTCAAGAAGCTGATCAATTAATTCTTCTCTATCAATTCCCAAAGTTTCAGCGGCGCTGTATAAATATAAGCCATGACCGGCTTCATCCTGAACTTTTGCAAGAAGCACAATTTTTCTACGAAGACTCGGCGCGCGGGTGATCCAATTTCCTTCAGGCAGCATCCCAACAACTTCGGAATGTGCGTGCTGCGAAATCATTCTTATTAATTGATAGCGATATCTTTCCGGCATCCAGTCTTTTGGCTCAATTGATTCACCTGAATTTATGCGAGATTCAAAAGCGGAAAGTTTCGAATTATCTTCCATTTTCAGCCCTTTCATTTAAGGTAAGAAATTCGACTTTTATTGTTTTTATTTAATGTATAGAAAACGAAATTTAAAGGCAAGGAAAGGAAAAAATGAGAAATGAAAAATTGAAAAAGATCTGTAAACAAAAAAGCCGTCTGATTCTGAATCCCGATTTAATCGGGACAGAATGACGGCTTTTAAATATAATTCAATTAAATTTGTCATTTCGGCTTGTCCGGAATCAGACAAATTTTCAAATTCTAAATTCTCACATTCTTAAATTCTTACTTCACAAATTGATCAGCGTAATATTTTGCTGTTAATTTTTCACCGGTAGCTTTTTCAATCATTTCGTTCCATTCGTAAATTTTACCAGGAGCAAAAACTTTATCTTTTAAATATTGCCCGACTTCTTTTTTATCTTTGTAACTTTCGTTATTCGGATTTCCGGATTTCAAAACATTTTTGCCGATGTAATTATGCAATTGTGACGCAAGCAATTCGCCAAGCATATAATTATGATAATAAGCCGGATAACTTGAAATATGGATTTTTGATGCCCAGTCCGGTTCGTTTCTATCAGCGGAAGGGCGTTTTATCATTTGATATTTTTCAACTAAATTCCACCAAAGTTTATTCAAATCTTGGTCGGGATTTTCATACATTGCTTTTTCAAATCTGTAAACCACTTGAACCCAGCGACTGAAAACCAATTGCTCTAATCTTAATGAATTGAAACTTGCTTCTGCAATTTTTTCTTTTTCTTCATTTGAAATTCCAAGCATATCCTGCATCCATTGCGCATTTGATGCAAATCTTCCGAAGATCATTGCAATTGCTTCGGTTGTAAAAGTGTGAGCAGGCTCGCGTAATTGCCAGGGCAAATCGTAATTCAAATATTTATCATAAACTGCGTGCCCGTATTCGTGAAGTGAAGTGTTCATCCATTTATTATTCGGTTTAACATTCATTACAACGCGAACATCGCCGTTTTTATCGATGTGAGTGCAATATGCGTGCTGATATTTTCCTTCTTTTTCATACAGATCGCTTTTTTCAATTAATTGATCTATCGGCAATCCGATTCCCGCATAATAATCAGAAGTTAATTTCACAATATCTTTATCTTTATAATAATCATCCAAATTTACTTCGTAGATTTGCGGAGCTTCTTGGAAAAATCTATTTTGATAATGCCAAGGCATCAACTCATCTTTTGAAATTCCCAATTGATTTGCAATAACTTCATCCATATTTGATTTTAACTCAGCGAATTTTGCGCGTGTTAAATTATCAAGTTCATCAAAAAGCGCGCTGATTTCTTTCGGATCCTGTTCGCTTAACTTTAAACTCATTTCATGAAAATTGCTAAATCCCAATTCGCGTGAGGCTTCGTTTCTTAGCTTTACTAATTTTACAACATCTTCGGCAACAACTTTTCCTATTTTTTTGCTTTCAAGATAAGCTGATTTTAATTCATCACTATTTTTTGAAGTTCTTAAAATTTCTTCAATTTCGTTATCGGTCAATTTTTTGCCGTTAACTTCCGCGCGGAAAGTTGAAAATCTGTTTTCGATATCAGTACTTAAACTGATCATCTTTTCAATTTTTTCTTCGGGAATTTGATTGCCCAAATACGCATTGTAAATTACTTCAAGCTGGCGTTTTTGAATTTGATCAGTAACAGCATTTGATTCTTTAATTTTTTTCAGCTTTGCAAAATCTTCTTTGTTGGCGTAGATCTTATTTAGCTTGATTGAAAGTTCAGCGGATTTATCATAATCTTCTTTTTTTCCGCTTATGCTTGCGTCAAAATATGCTTCTGCTGCGCCTTTGTACAAAGGTATTACTTTCGCTTCATATTCTTTAATAAATTTTTCGAACTCTTTTTTCATTTCGTCCTTTCCATTTTTATCATTTCCGTTTGCCAAAATTGATGTGCTCAAAATTGCGGCAACAATAATTAAGTTAAGAAATTTTTTGTAAATCATTTTACACCTTTTGGATGATTAGATTTTAAGATTTTTGATTTTGTCATCGCGAGAGTTTCGATTTAGAAACTCGTGGTGATCTCAGAGATTGCTCCGGTCATAAATTCCCTCACAATGACAAATATAATTTCATCATATTTTATTTTACATTTAATAGTTTATCAGATGAATTTTCTAATTTAAAAACTTAAATAATCATCTCTGAAAACCATTAAAATTGCGTGCTGCGGAACGATTAGCATTCTTTCTTTTTCGACTTCAATTTCGATCGCTTCTTTACGAAGAAAAATTGCCAGATCGCCTTCTTTAACTTGAAGCGGAATATATTTTGCGTTTTGCTTTTTTTCTTTCCAAGGTTCATCTTCATCAACACTTGCGGCAACAGGATAACCGGGACCAATTTTAATAATATATCCGCTTTGGACTCTTTCTTTTTCCAGAACACTCGGCGGAAGGTAAAGTCCGCTAGTAGTTTTATCTAAATTTTCTTCCGGACGAATTAAAACTCTATCGCCAATTACAATAAATTTTTGTGTATTCACCAACACGGTTCCTCTAATTAATAATTAAAAATGTGACTCAGTCATGCCTTACGGCAAATAATTAATAATTCTTTTTTGAAAACCAAATTTATAAATTTTAGTTCAAATTTTTCAATTAATTAATGGAAAAGTTATAAAGGATTCCGGATCCCGATTTAATCGGGAGAATGACAAAACTATTCTGAATAATATATGTAAAAATTAATTGTCATTGCGAGGAGAAACGACGAAGCAATCTCAAAGATTGCCACGCTACGCTCGCAATGACAAATTGTTAGTTTTCCATTTTACATTTCCACTTTCTTAAATTCTATTCTTTTATCTTTTCCATAAAAATTTAAATTTATGGTATCAAATTTTCACAACAAAACGGTGAGAGTAAAATGAGATCTTATCTAAAAATTCTTTTCATTTTTTTATTTTCAAGCACTTTAATTTTTGCGCAATTCGAACGGATCGAAAAAGGCAATCTTGTTATTGAAGGAATTCCCGAAATTCCCGATAGCATCAACGAAAAAGTTCAGCAATATCAAAATGTGCGTTCTGCGGGATTGATAAATTGGCTTCCCGGCGGCAACGGAATTTTAATTTCAACAAGATTCGGTGAAACTTCTCAAATTCATCATGTTGAATTTCCCGGCGGCGCGCGTAAACAAATTACTTTTTTTAATGAACCTATCGGCGGCGCGGCTGTAAATCCTAATCCAAATAAAAAATCATTTTTATTTTTGAAAGATGTCGGCGGAAGTGAGTTCTATCAAATTTTCAGTTATGA